>DAIPXW010000017.1:0-13779 GCA_036783075.1 Candidatus Dormiibacterota bacterium
GCCGCCGTTGCCGGGGTTCAAGTTGAACCAGAGCGTGACGGTGCTGCCCGCCGCAAACCAGGCGTGGTTGGTGAGCGGGTTCTGGTTGACGTAGTTGGCGTAGACGTTGGGGATGTCGTTTCCGGCCCAGTCGAGCTGACCGCTCACCAGGGCGTCGCTCGCTGCGGCATTCGTGGCGATGGACGGCGTGTCGATCTCCGATTCGGGCGGAGTTCCACCCCAGTAGTTCGGGTTGGGCTTCCACTTGATCAATGAGCTCGAGTAGCTCTTCAACATGAACGGGCCCGTGCCGATCGGGTTGGTGATCGTCATCGTCGGGTTCTGCGCGATCTGGTTAGCCACCGAAGCCTTGAGGATGTAGGTGTTGCCGAGGATCGGGAACAGTCCCGTGTACTGCGCTGACGTGAAGTGGAGGGTCACGGTGTTTCCGGACACCGTCGGGTCTGACGCCTGCGCCGGTACGCCGGTGGTGTCGGCCTTCGGGTTCTCCAGCGCCTTGAAGGTGGCGGCGACGTCGGCCGGGCCGAACGCCGAGCCGTCGTTGAACTTCACGTTCTGACGGATCGTCACCTGCAGGTCTTTACCACCGTTCTGGAAGGCGTACGCGGTAGCCAGCCAGTAGTGCGTGCCGGCCGCGGTGGCGTCGAGCTGGTTGTACTCGATCAGCGGCTCGTTGACCAGCGTCCGCGTGCCCATGCTGGAAGCAACCGAGTTGGAGTCGTAAGGGTTGAAGTCATCCGAGAAGGTGACCCCGGTGGTCGGCTCCGCGATCAGCGGTTTTCCTCCCGAGGTCGACGATGTCGAGGTCTGGTTGCTGCAGCCGACTGCAAGTAGCAGCGCCGCAATCCCGACCACGCTTGTCAATACTCTGCGATTCATCTATCTGTCACCTCCGTGACGCCGTGCAATTTGCTGACGGGAAACCACCGAGACGCTCCGCACCCTCCTGGCGCCTTGCCAACGGCGGGGACCGCAACACCAGACGCACATACATCCTTCCTCACCTCTTTTTCGTTTCGTTGTCGAGTGGTTTGCCGGCTGTGACCATCAGGCCGTTTTCGCTCGCCTGCCGTTGTGCCGGGTCGACGTGAAGCCAGCACGCGGCGATGTGATCCGCCGAAACGGCGATGTTCGGCGGCGCCTGGCGCTTGCAGACGTCCATCACAAAAGGACATCGCGGATGGAAGCGGCAGCCGCTGGGCGGCGCACTCAAGCTGGGTGGCGCTCCGCGTCCCTCGAGGTGCGGCGGCTTCACCCGGTCGGGATCCGGCGCGGCAGACAGCAGCAGCTGCGTATAGGGGTGCGCCGGGTTGTCGGTCAGACTGGCGCTGGGCGCCGACTCCACCAGCTGGCCCGCGTACATGACCACGATCGTGTCGGCCAGGTAGCGCGCCGAGGCGATGTCGTGGGTCACGTAAAGGATTGCGAGGTGCTCTTTGTCGCGGATGTCCGCGAGCAGGTTGAGCACGCCCAGGCGAATCGACACGTCTAGCATCGACACGGGTTCGTCGGCGATCAGCACGCGCGGACGGACGGCAAGCGCCCTCGCGATCGCCACGCGCTGCCGCTGGCCGCCCGAGAGCTCGTGTGGAAACTTGCCGGTGAACGTGTCGGGCGGCTTCAGGGCGACCCGGCGCAGGAGTTCGGCGACTGCGACATCCACGTCGCCGTTGGCCATGTGGTGGATCTCCAGGGGCCGGACCAGGTGATGCCGAACTCGATGTACCGGGTTCAGTGAGGCGAACGGATCCTGGAAGACCATCTGGACCTGCGCCGCGTACGAGCGCGGCCTTCCTGTGGGGGCCGGCCTGCCGTCGAGCAGGACCTCTCCCTGGTCCGGCTTGATGATCCTCGCCAGAAGGCGCGCAACCGTGGTCTTCCCCGCCCCGCTCTCGCCCACCACCGCGGTGACCTTGCCCGCGTCCACACGCACCGAGACGCGGTCGACCGCATGTACCGGCACTCGCCGCGCGAACGGCCCACGGCCCTGCTTGACCCAGAAGTACTTGGTCAGGTCGCGGCCTTCCAGCACCGGTGTCGCCGCGGTCATGGCGCGCCGACCTCCACGGCGCCGGGATCCGGTAGGGCCAGCTCCGCGGGCACCTTCGCCTCGCCCCTGTGGAGCCAGCAGGCGACCTCCCTCGCAGACCCGTTCAGCGGCGCGAGCTGCGGCACGTCGTGCCTGCACTGCTCCATGGCCCACGCGCAGCGCGGGTGAAAGGCGCAGCCCCGCGGCAGGTCCTTCAAGTCGGGCGGCGACCCCGGGATCCCCTCCATGCGCGCGCGCTTGCCGTGCATCGGAGGGAAGCAGTGGATGAGGCCGTGGGTGTAAGGCAGCCGGGGCGCGTTGAACAGCGAGGCCGCCGGCGCCCGCTCCATCAGCCTGCCCGCGTACATGACCGCGATCTCATCGGCGAGCTCCACCAGCAACGAGAGGTCGTGGGTGATGAAGAGGGCGGCAAAGCCGAGCCTGTCGCGCAGGCCTGTGAGCTCCTCGAGGATCTCCCGCTGCGTGACCACGTCAAGTGCGGTGGTCGGCTCATCCAGGATCATGACCTGGGGCTCGAGCGCCAGCGCCATCGCGATCATGGCTCGCTGCCGCATGCCGCCGGAGAGCTCATGGGGGTAGCTGCGCAGCCTGTCGGCGTTGATCCCGACCAAATCGAGCAGCTCCCCCGCCCTCTCGTGTCGCGCCGACCGCGAGAGGTGCCGGCGGTGGGCGCGCAGGAGATCGTCGAACTGTGCGCCGATTGTGATGACGGGGTTCAGCGCGTTCAGCGCGCTCTGGAGGACCACGGAAATCTCCGACCAGCGCACTGCACGCAGCGTGTGCGGTCCAGCGGCCAGCATGTCGATGGTCCCCTTCGGTCCATCGCCGGCGATCGGCTTGGAGTGGAACAGCACCTGCCCGCCGGTGATCAGCGCCGGAGTCCGCAGGAGGCGGATGGCGGCGAGGGCGAGGGTGGTCTTCCCGCTGCCGCTCTCCCCCGCCAGACCCAGCACCTGTCCGCGGTGAAGCACAAGGTCGCAATCCATGACGGCGTGGACCGCGTCCGCGCCGTAGCCGTAATCGACACAGAGCCCGTGGATCTCGAGCACCGGGTCCGCGCCACTTTGCGTGCGGGCTGCCGGTGTCGTCGCGGCCGGCCGGTAGCTCACGACCGGGGTCATACCCAGGGTGGCGCGCGAGCTGATGCCGGCCTGCTTGGCAACCTTGCGCGTCAGGCCCGCGACGCGAAGCCGCGGGTTGATGAACTCGTCGATGCCGAAGTTCACCAGCGCAAGGCCCGTGCCAAGCATCGCGACGCATAGGCCGGGCGGCGCCCACCACCACCACCACCCGCCGCGGATCGCGTTGTTCGCGAATCCCTCGCGCAGCATCTCGCCCCAGTTCCAAAGGCCGGCTGGAGACGATGTGGGCGAACCGCCAAGCCCGAGGAACGAGATGGCCACGTACGCGTAGATGGCGTAGAGGGTGGTGAACAGAAAAGACGCCGCGACGATCGGGACGAGGTTGGGCAGGATTTCGACGAGGATGATCCGGGACCGACCTTCGCCCGAGACCCTGGCGGCCTCGACGAAGTCGCGGTTGCGGAGGGACAGGGTCTGGGCGCGCAGCACCCGCGAGCTGTAGGCCCAGGCCGTCACCGCGATGATGAACGCCACGAGCAGGATGCTCGAGCCCGCGGTCGGCACGTAGTCGGCGAGCACGATCAGGAGCGGAAGCCCCGGGATCGCGAGGAAGACGTTGGAGATGAGCGACAGCACCTCGTCGGTGCCCCCGCCGAAATAGCCGGCCGAGACTCCGAACAGGATGGAGAGAACAGTGGCGATCGCTGCGGCCACGAGGCCGACGAACAGGGTGGCCTGCGTGGAAGCCAGGACCTGTGACAGCACGTCCTGGGCGAACACCGTGGTACCGAGCCAGTGAGCCGCGGACGGCGGCAGTGGCAGCGGATAGTAGTTGGCCGGGAAGGCGGTGCCGGGCCCGGTGCCCGGGACCAGGACGTGCTGCACCCAGTTGTTCGGATCGGTGGCGTTGGGCGAGTAGGGCGAGATCCATCGACCGATGACGGCCACCACGGCGAAGGGGGCCAGGATCAGGAGCCCCGCGATCACCTTGGGGGAGCGCGGCAGGCGCAGGATTCCGGTCTTCGAGGTCATCGGCTTCGGAGCCGGACCGGCAACCGGAGCCTGGGTGAGGGTCGTGCTGTCGATCGTCATGGTCAGGCCGCCTGCCTGGCACGGGGGTCGATCATCACGTAGACCACGTCGGCGAGCAGGTTCGCGCCGAGCACGATCAGGGTGATGACCACGAAGATGCCCTGCACCAGTGAGTAGTCGAGCTTTCCGAGCGCGTCGAAGAGGTGGAACCCGATCCCGGGATAGTTGAAGACGATCTCGACCAGGATCTGGCCTGCGACCACCAGGCTGATGGCGATCGTGAAGTTGGAGACCACGGGCAGGAGCGCGTTGCGCGCCGCGTACCACACGACCGTTCGGGTCGGCAAACCCTTGGCCTCGGCCACCAGGACGAAGTCCTCGTCCATGGTGGTGACCATCTGATTGCGCATAGACAGGATGAAGCCGGCCATCGAGGCGAGGATCACGGTTGCCGCAGGCAGGATCGCGTGGCTCAAGACGCTTGTGATGTATGGCAAGTTCGGCCCGGGCTCGACCCCGTAGATGTCGTATCCGAAAAGACTCGGGAACCACTTGAGCATGGTTCCGGTCTGGCCGAAGATCAGAACCAGCACCAGCGCGAGGAAGAAGTAGGGAAGCGCCTGGAAGAACGTTGCGGCCGGCAGCACCCACTCAAACCACGAGCCGCGGCGCCAGGCCATGAGGATGCCGAGGGTGGTGCCGGCGAAGAAGCTGATGGTCGTCGCGAGCACGAGCAGGCCGAGGGTCCACGGCAGATACGAGAGGATGAGGCTGCCCACGGGGGCGTTCTCGGACCACGAGTGCCCGAGGTTTCCCTGGGCGAGATCGCCGAGGTACTGGACGTACTGCTGCCACAGGCTCGTGTGGACGTTGAAGCCCAGCTGCTGCTCGACCGCGACCATGCATTGCGCGTTGCAGTTGCCCGACTGCGAAGCCCTGGCGACGGCGCCGGCGACGGGGTTGCCTGGCACCACGCGAGGCAGCAAGAAGCTGACCGTGATCGCCACCCAGGCGGCGAGGACGTAGACCCCCAGCCTGCGGAGCAGGGCGGCCATCGTCAGGCTCCCGGAGCCGCGGCCGGAGCCGGGCTCGAAGCTGCCGCAGGGCTCTGGGGGCAACCGCAGCTCTCGCGCACGATCAGCTGGACCGGGAGCACCACATTGGGCTCGCTTGCGGTTCCGTTGATCTTGGCGTAAAGGACGTCGAAGGCGGTCGCGCCCAGCTCCTGCATCGGCTGGCGGACCGTGGTCAGGGGCGGGTGCAGGTGGCGGGCCACAGGGACGTCGTCGAAGCCGGTCACGGCGACGTCGCCCGGCACGTCGATCCCACGCTGGGCCAGGGCGTGGATGACGCCGAGGGCGGTCTGGTCGTTCGCAGAGAGGATCGCCCGTGGCAGCTCCCTGCCGCGGTCCAACAGCGAATCGATGACCTTGGCCCCGCCCAGGGCGCTGTAGTTGCCTTGCCAGTCGGCGCCTGCTTGAAACTCGGCGCCCGTCGCGGTGGCTTCGGCCTCGAACGCTCGAGCCCGGGCGCGGTTGTCGGGGCTGTCCGCGCGACCTGAGAGATAGGCCAGGCTGCGATACCCGTGGTCGACGACCAGGTGCCGCACCAGTGAGCGCATCCCGGCCTCGTTGTCGCACCGAACGTTCAGGGACCCTCGCGTGGGGCTCCCGGCCAGCGTGACGATCGGGACTGTGCCGGCCAGCCGGGCGATGTCGACCGCCGGGAGCATTCGGTCGTGCAGGATGAGCCCGTCCGCCTTGCCGGCCATTCCGGCAATCCGTGTCGCAGCGTTCGCGTCGTTGAAACCCACGGAGCTCATCAGCACATCGAAGCCACGGCGCTGTGCCGCAAGGTCGATGCCACGGTTGATGACATCGATGAAGAGAAATGTCTCGTCCTCGTCCTCCAGGTGGGCTTCATCGCCCCGCCGGAAGACGACGCCGACCACCTCCTTGAGCCCGTTGGAGAGAGCCCTCGCTGTGCCGTCGGGCACGAAGCTGAGCTCTCGAACCGCGCGCATCACCCGCTCGCGGGTGTCCGCACGAGGGCTGCCCAGGCCGTTGAGGACGCGGGAGACCGAGGCGATGGAGACTCCGGCGCGGCTGGCGACGTCGTAGATCGTCAGGGTCCCCTTGGCTCTTTTCGGTTCCGCCATTCGCGCCTGACTCCTGACCTCGGACTCATCCGGTGGCCGCGGTGTAAGCGCTTACCGGTAAGCGCTTACCGGACACTAGCACTTATCTGGACGTTGCGCAAGAGGGCAATTTGCGCTCGCGCACACACGGGCCAAAGGTCTGGCCTGACGGAGCGCAAACCGAGCGGCTGGGGCCTCTAGCGACTCCCCCACTTGCGCGATGGGCTCACCCGATCGATCGCGATCGTGAAGATCTCGCGCGGCGTCCGGCGCTGGTAATCGGTGCCCACGTATTTCTGTGACATTCGGTCGATGAACTCGAGGTTGTTGTCGGGCTGGATGTCGACGACCCGGCCGCTGACCGAGACCCAATGCCATGGATTCTTGGTGCTGACGACCGATACGGACACCTGATTGCGCTCGCGAAGTGAGTGGCCCTTGCGAGACCCGACGGGCGAGCTGACGAGGATGTTGTCGCCTGCCAGAGCGACCCACATCGGGAAGGTCACGATCTGGCCGTTTCGATTCAGGTAGGAAACGTGCGCCAGTGCGGGTTCGTCGAAGAGGTCGCGAAGCTCATCCGGAATCGTGGCCTTCGGTGGCATGGGTCTCCTCAATCGCTGGTGGTAGCTTGAACCAGCGTATCACCGCCCGGTTGCCGATCGGCCGGCGCTCGATCGGCCTCCGTCCGCCGAATTGCTTTCGCGCCGATGGCCGCGGTCGCGGTCGGTTGACGCTGATCGGCTGGGTATCCGTCGAGATGGTGGTGCTGGCCGGACTTGGGAGCCTGGCCTGGGCCCTGTACCTTGTCCTCGGAGTGTGCATCGCGGCGATCGGCGTCGCCTGGTGGCGTTCGTCCACCGGCCCTGACGCCGTCGGAAGCTAGATCATCTCGCGCAAAGAGGGATGTCGCTCGCTTCGTGCGCTTGTGATTGCCCCCACCAGAATGTGCGAAATGCTGCGGTCGGGCATTCCTTGATGGGCGAAGAGCTCCCAGGTGCGAAACTCAAGCGCCAGGCGAATCAGAGCGCGCATCGGCGCGCTGTGCTTGTCGCGCGCAAGAGCCTTGGCATGGCTTTCTGCGAGGGCGTCGAGTCGAACATCATTGGTCTCGGCCATGAGACCGTCCAAAGCAGGGACCAGGTGACGATCCGCGTATACGTTGCGCTCCATGACCTCGGTGCTGCGGTACCAGGCATAGAGCTTGGTCAGCACCGCTTCGAGCCTGGTCACAGGATCCCCGCCGGAGCTCGGAGCCAGGTCGGGCTGCGGGTTGGCATCTAGAAAGCGACGCTGGCAGGCGGCAAACAGGTCGCGCGAATCAGGGAACGTTTTGTAGACCGTGATGCGCTGAACGCGGGCGCGGCGAGCGATGTCGGCGATCGTGGTACGGGCAGGTCCGACTTCCTGATGGAGTGCCACCGTCGCAGCGACGATTCGCTCCCGGGTCTGCCGCTGGCGCTCTGCGCGAGCTTTGAGCTCGTACTTCCGTTTTTGAGTAGACGGCATGTTCAGCAATTATGGTACGCTGCGCCGATCAGTGCACGCCCCGTTCACTCATCGTTCGTCAAGGAGGTTCACATGCAGGCGGCAAGACCAACGGTTCTGGTTCGAGGTCAAGGTCGAGCAGGCGCAATCGGCGGCCTCGGAGTGCGGTCCATGATCACCGGCGGTCAGTCTGGGGGCGGGTTCGCTCTGCTTGAGCAGCCGCTCGCGCCGCGTGCTCTGGTGGCGCCCCTTCACCGCCACAGCCGCGAAGACGAGTACAGCTTCGTTCTCGCAGGCCGGATCGGTGCGCTGCTTGGCGAGGAGGTCGTTTTCGGTGAGCCTGGCGATCTCATCTTCAAGCCACGAGGGCAGTGGCACACATATTGGAATGCCAGCGACGCGGAGTCGAGAATGCTCGAAATCATCTCGCCGGCCGGTTTCGAAGTCTATTTCGATGAGCTGATCGCGCTTTCGGCCGGCGGCCGGCCGCAGCCCGAGGTGGCCGCGGGCGTGGCCGCTCGGTACGGCCTGGAGCTCGACTTCGCCAGCATCCCGCGGCTGGTCGCCGAGTACAGCCTCAAATTTGGATAGCTGCGGAGCTCACCTCTGACCTTCACGCTTATCGGTGGACGTGCACAGGATCTGGCGGTGGTAGCTCACGACGACCACTCGTCCGGTCGCCGCTGCCTCTTGGGAATCGCGAATCTCCGGCTTCGGTTCCAAATCTAGGCGCACCTCTCACATGAGAGGTCCCCCCTGGCTCTAGGAGGCCGAAATGGTTGAGAAGGAGATCCGTGTTCGCACCGCCGATGGCGAGATGACGACATTCGTGGTCAGGCCCGACGGCGATGGACCGTTTCCGGTCGCGGTGGTCTACATGGATGGCGTCGGGTACCGCGAGCAGGTTAAGAAGAATGCGCGCAGGTTCGCCGCATCCGGCTATTACTGCGTCGCACCGGACCTCTACTACCGTTCGGGCGACCAGCTCTCATTTGACATGTCGAAGCTGGCGACAGACGGCTTCAAGGGCCCGGAAGCCGAGCGGATGATGAGCGCGGCCGCCAGCGTCACGCCAGAGCACGTGGTGGTCGACACAAGAGCCATGCTGGCGGCCATCGCCTCTGACCCGGCCGCGGGCTCGGGACCCAAGGTCTGCGTCGGCTACTGCCTTGGGGCGCGGGTGGCTTTGCACGCCGCGTCGGCGCTGGCGGACGAGTTCGTCGCAGCCGCAGGAATCCATCCTGGCGCGCTCATCAGCGACAAGCCCGACTCACCACACCACGATCTCACTGGCGTTCGCGGCGAGCTGTACTTTGCCTTTGCGGAGACCGATAGAACGGCCACCCCGGAGATCGTCGACCGGTTCCGCGAAGAGCTCGGCCGGAACCGGGTTCGCGGAGTCGTGGAACGGCTGCCGGGAACCGCGCATGGGTTCGCGATGGCCGACCTCCCGGTTTACAACCGCGACGCGTCTGAGCGGCACTTCGAGCGCACGCTTGACCTCTGGAGGCGAAACCTCTCACAAGCGCATGTCAAAGCGTAGAAGCGGCCGAGACAGTCACCTTTTCGCGAAGTGGGCGAGCTCCTCGGCCGGCTCAGGCGCGTAGCGCACCGTCGACATCCATTCGGCCCTAGCGCCGGCCCGGTTACCGCCCCTTCCGGCTGCTACTCTGCCGACGATGTCGACCGGCATGAACGCCTCGCCCAGCCGGCAACGTTCGCGCCTGACGACCGTGCTCCTCTATGGAGGTGCAGCGGCAGGCATCATCGCCCTCCACCTCGCGACCAACGGCACTCTCGGCTTCCATACCGACGAGCTCTACTACCTCGCCGCCGGCCGCCATCCGGCATTTGGATATGTCGACTTCCCGCCGGTCGTCCCACTCCTGGCTCGAATCGAGACCGGACTTCTAGGAGTCACTCCCTGGACGCTTCGCGTGCTCCCATCGCTGTTGGGCGGTTTCCTCGTCGTGCTCTCGGGCGCCTTTGTCCGGCGGCTTGGAGGCTCGCTTCGGCTCCAGGCAATCGCACTGCTCGCGGCTATTGCAGCGCCATACCTGCTCGGCACGAACTGGGTCTTCCAGACGGTGACCTTCGACCAGGTCACCTGGATGGTCGCCGTCTACTGGTTCCTCGGCCTTGTCATCGACGGGCGGCCCAGGTACTGGATCTATCTGGGCATCACGCTGGGGATCGGGCTCGAGGTGAAGTACACCATCGTCGGGCTCATCGGGGGCATCGGCATCGCCGTCCTGCTGACCCCTTCGCTGCGGTTGGAGCTGCGTACGAGATACCCGTGGATCGCCGCCGCGGTCGCGCTTCTCATCTGGACGCCGAATCTCGTGTGGCAGGTCGTCGAGGGCTTCCCCTCGGTCATCTACATCACCAACCACGGCGGGGGCGGTGGTGGCCCAGTGGTCTACCTCATCCAGTTCGGCGTTTACTTCTTCTTTCTCATTCCCGTGTGGCTGGTCGGGATGATTTCGCTGTTCCGCAGTCGACTGCTGCGTCCGATCGGAATTGCCTGCGCCGTTCCGCTGCTCTTGTTCCTCTTCGTCGGCAAGTCTTACTACGCGGCCGGGACCATTCCGATCGCTGTGGCCCAAGGGCTCATGGTGATCTCCCAAATCAAGCGCCCAAGGCTTCGCTCAGGACTTGAGATCGCTGTCGTGGCTACGACCGTGCTCGAATTCGCCACGTTCTTTTTTCTCGTAGTCCCGGTCACTCCGCCAGATCGAATTCACACCCTGCGGCTCGACACCATCAACGAGGTTTTTGCTGACAGCGTCGGGTGGAACGACATCGCGAACCAGGTCACGACAATCTATGACGGTCTCCCCGCCTCGCAGCGCAGTGGCACGGTCATCATCTCGGCCTATTACGGCGTCCCGGGCGCGCTCGACATCTATGACACTCCGAACGATCGCCCCACCGCCGTCAGCCCACAGCTGAGTGACTGGTACTGGCTGCCGAACAATCTCACGGCGACCTACGCGCTCATGGTGGATTACCAGCCGTCCGATGTGGCTTGGATGTGCACGTCGCCGACGCTCATCACGCACCTCACGGTGCCCTACGGTGTCGCGGGTCTGGAGCAGGGCGCCCCGGTGACCTTCTGTCAGCTCAAGGCTCCGATCCCACAGATCTGGGGAAAGCTTCGCAACTTCTCGTGAGATGAGGGCTGCCTTCGCCGGCTATTCCATCGCGACCGCGTTCTTCGCCCTCACGCTGCTCGTCTGGATCGTCATCGAGATCCGGCAGGCGCTCAATCGTCGGGCTGAAGCGACAGACGCGGATCGCGGCAGCCTCGTCATCGTTCGCCTGTGCTCAGTGGCCGGCGTACTACTGGCCGCGTTGGCACACAGGGTGACCGCCGCGGCCTTTCCCCACAACGCGGTCACCTTCGCCATAAGTCTTGCAGTCGTCTGGGCCGGAATCGGTCTGCGTTGGTGGTGTTTCCGCACACTGGGGCGCTATTTCACCTTCAATGTGATGACCAGCGCCAACCAGGCCGTAATCACAACCGGCCCCTACCGCGTCCTGCGCCATCCGAGCTACGCCGGGATACTGCTGATCCTCGGTGGGATCGGCCTCAGCTACGGAAACTGGCTCAGCCTGGCCGCTTTGATCCTCCTCCCACTTGCCGGCTTCATCAATCGCATCCACGTCGAGGAGGCGGCACTGTCAGCGACCCTGGGTGCCGCATATACCGACTACGCCAGGGGCCGTAAGCGCATCGTCCCATTTGCCTGGTGACCCGGATGTGATCAGGCGCGCCGCCCACAGCAGTTGCGGCTGTGAGCCCCGACGGCTGGCCACGGGCGGATTCGACTACCTCGATGCGCCGCCCTTACGCGATGACGCAGCCGTCAGCTATGACTGCGAAGTCGAGGTGGAGGTGCAGAGTCCAGCTCGCGCCTGGTCCGAGCGTGGAGTAGACCATGTCCGTCTGAACCCGGCGGGCACTTCCTGAGGTGAAAAGACCTCGATAGTTGTCCGACTCGACGATGTGTCTTTGGGACTCTCCGGTGGTCGTGTTCAGGAAGTACCCGATCTTGTCATCAAAGACATAAGCGGTTCCAGACTGGAGCGCTGCGCTGATCTCCCCGCTCGCAAATGACTGCTGCCACAAAACCGATCGGCCCGGCAATTTGAGGAGGTAGGCGGTTCCCGAGCCAAATACCACATCCGCGTCAGAGTCGGCAGCCACCAGCCAGGCGGCACCGATCCCCGGTACTTGCAAGATGCGCTCGGCGGATATGTGTGTCGACCTTGACGTGCAGTCCGTTGGAATCGGCCGGCTCGAGTAAGGCGCCAGCAGAGTCGTGACAGGCACCAAACCTAGAGCCAACAGAACGAATCCAACCGCCCCGGCGACCAGCCAGATGGGGCGCCGGGCCTGCACAATCCCACTCTACCTGGTGGTCGCGGAACCTCAGGCCGGTCTTAGAACTCTAATGGCCTCAGCCCGTGAATCTCGCGCAGAGCATCGACGACGTTGTGGTCGTACCACTGATTCGCTCGCCGGCTGATTTCCTCCACGGCCTCGATCGGAGTCATTAGCGTGTTCCGGTAGACCCGCGCGCTGGTGATAGTGTCGAACTCGTCGGCCACGGATAGGATCCGAGCCCCGAACGGGATCACATCGCCCATCAGTCCGGCCGGATAGCCGCTTCCATCCCAGCGCTCGTGATGGTGTCGCACAATCGGCGCAACCTCGGCCAAGGCGGCATGCTGAGCGATCAGGTCGGCCCCGATATCAGGATGTCGGCGCATGACGTCCCATTCTTCTTCGTTGAGTGGCCCCGCCTTATTGAGGATGTCGTCGCGAACTCCGATCATGCCGAGATCGTGTAGCAATCCGGCGGTACGGAGGAGCTCGACCTCGCGATCGCCAAGCACGAGGTGCTCGCCGAGGCGGCCGGCAATCTCCGCGACGCGGATCGAATGCGACGCCGTATATCGATCGTGAGCGTCGAGCGCCTGGATCGCCAGATCGAGGGTCTGCGCCTTGAGAATCGTTTGTCTCTGAACGTCCGCGATCGTTCCTCGTGTGGCCAGCACAAAGCCAAACAGCACGGGCGCAATGAGGTAACCAGCCGGGAACTGAAGCAGCAGGTAGAGAATCCCGCCGGCAAAGCTGATTGCCAGCGTCGGGATTATCAAAAGAAGGCCAACGTTGTCGAACAGAGTTATCCAGAAGGACTTGCGTTGCACCAGCGCTAAAGCCAAGGCGGTGCTGAGGTAGTTCAGGCCAAGGGCCGTAACTGCATACGCCGCAGTCCGAACGGGTATCACCCAGTAGTCATCCCACGAATAGAACCGGATGACCGACGGACCAATGTGCGCGACCGCAATCGACGGGAGCACGTGGACTGCCGCCAACATTGCGTGGTTGTAGAAGAACGCCCACCAGGGGATCGAACGCGGAGGCACGCGTCCATCGAACGTGGCCAGCAGCGCAATGAGGCCCACACCCGCTCCAGGGAAGAACAAGCCGGTGGCGATAAGGAACGGATCTATCACCAAATGGCGGCCTGATCTCCAGGGGATCGGCCTCAAGGCTGCTACTTGGGTTCCAATGGCTAAGTAGAGCAATGTGGGCCAGCGATCCGATGGAATTTGGTTTGCGAACCAGCCAAAAGGAATCGAAGCTAAGCCAAAGACGATGATTACGCTGGCGAAGAGTCGTGCTGGACCGGCGATCGTTCGGAAGGGAGGCAAGACGCTGGAAGTCTAGACTTGGAAATTCGGCCTGAATCGAGTTAGCCAGGGCATCGGTCGCGCAGGCGCGGTCGTTCGAGCCCGGGGGTCGTCACCGCGCCGGCCGAAACCGCTTACGATCGAGGCAGTGGCAAGCTCAGACGCCAGCGAATTCGTAACCCTTCTGCGAAACCTTAGAGCCGTCCGTCAGTTCACGGACAAGGCGCTGCCGCCCGAGGCAGTCCGTGACATCCAGGACGTAATCCGATGGTCGGGCAACGCCAGCA
>DAIPXW010000018.1:0-13629 GCA_036783075.1 Candidatus Dormiibacterota bacterium
TCAACGGCGCGGGGGGAGGCGTGGGCACGTTCGCCGTGCAGATCGCCAGGTCATTGGGAGCGGAGGTGACCGGTGTGACCAGCACCAGGAACATGGACCTGGTCCGCTCGCTCGGCGCGGACCACGTCATCGATTACAGCCAGGATGACTTCACCCGGAAGGGCGAGCGTTACGACCTCATCCTGGACATCGGTGACCGGTCGCTGTCCGACTGCAGGCGCGCACTCGCAGCTGATGGGACCCTCGTGCTCGTCGGAGGATCGGCGGGTCGCTGGATCGATGGACTCGGTCGGGTTGTGACGGCGCGCATGCAGTCTGCGTTCGTGCGCCAGAAGCTCGTCGCATTTCTTGCGCGCGTGACGAATGACAACTTGGTTGCCTTGAAGGAGCTCATCGAAACCGGGAAGCTGACACCCGTCATCGACCGGACGTATCCATTGAGCCAGACCCCCGAGGCCATCCGGGATCTCGAAAAGGGACTCGCTCGAGGAAAAGTCGCCATCACCGTCTGAGGCGCAGGCCGAGCCGGCGGGGGACGCTGTTCTCCCGGGTGAATCCTTATGCGGCCGCGATTAGCGGGGGCGGGTCGGATCCTCTCGGCGAACGCCTCGTTCGTCCGTGGTGGGCGACGCAAGGATCTCCCTGATCCGCTCGCGGGTGAAGCGACCGACGAAGAGTGGCACGAACTGGGGCACTCGCGAGCCGGCCAGCCGCTGCAGCGACTCTTCCGCCACGAGGTCGATGGATTCCTCCGGCACCACGCCTCGGTACTGGGCCTTAATCGTCCTGACCTCAGAGGCGACGTGCAGGAGAACGGTCTCGTCGAATGCGACGCTCATGACATACCCCCCTTTTGCATCACCAGCCTGGTTGCCGACGGCAAGGCCAAGACAGGGCCGTTCGGCACCCAAATGTTAGGGGCTGAGCCAAGTCTTAACCTCCGGATAACCTTTCGATAACCTGGCCCGGACATGGGGGTCGGCGCTCCCGCATCTCCGGCCGATTACCACCTCTTAAATGCGGCTCGACCGCCGTATAACACGCGCCTTCTACCTTCACCTGGTCGCCGACGGGGATGGCCTGGGGCTGTAGGGCCATCAGTTGAAAGGAGACGCGTCATGTCCCGAGTTCGTGCCCGCATCCTCGGCGCGCTGAGCGCCGCCGGCCTGGTCGCCGGCATCGTCGCGGCGCAACCTGCCGCGGCTGAAGGCGGAGCCGCCCAGCATGTGCTGCTGCTTTCAGTCGACGGCCTGCATCAGACAGACCTCGCCTGGTACGTGAAGCATCACCCCGGTTCGGCGCTCGCGGAGCTCGTCGGCCATGGCGTCGAGTTCACCAACGCCCAGACACCGTTCCCCTCCGACTCGTTTCCCGGGATGGTCGGCCAGGTGACGGGCGGCAACCCATCCTCGACTGGCGTGTACTACGACGACAGCTACAACCACGCTCTTCTTCCCGCCGGCACCACGAGCTGCGCCGGAGTCGCCCCCGGCGTGGAGGTGACCTACTTCGAGCAGCTGGACCTCAACCAGCACTCCATCGACGCAGGCCAGGGCCTCTCCGGCCTCCCGGGCAGCATCCTCCAGATGACCGGCAACCCACGGACCCTCATCGACCCGAGCCAGCTGCCGGTCGACCCGGCCACGTGCAAGCCGGTCTACCCGGACCAGTACATCAAGGTGAACACAATCTTCGAGGTCGCTCGCGCGGCCGGGCTTCGCACGGCGTGGTCTGACAAGCACGCTGCATACGAGATCCTGAACGGCCCGTCCGGCACGGGCATCCAGGACCTCTTCACGCCCGAGATCAACAGTGACGCGCCGACGGCGGGTTCGACCAACGACTGGACGACGGACAACGCACTGACGATGCAGTACGACAGCTACAAGGTGCAGGCCGTGATCAACGAGATCAACGGCTTCGACCACAGCGGGGTCAACAAGGTGGGCACGCCCGCCATCTTCGGCATGAACTTCCAGACGGTGTCCACGGCCGAGAAGCTGCCCGTGTCAGACGGCCTCACCGGCGGATACCTGTCGGACGGCGTCACGCCCGGTCCGCTGCTGACCCGGGCTCTCAACTACATCAACGCTCAGGTCGCCGCCTTGCGCGAGGCGATCAAGGACCGCCACCTGGAGCGCAACACCGTGATCATCCTGTCGGCCAAGCACGGGCAATCGCCAGACAACCCGGCCACGCTGACTCGCATCCCCGATGGTCCGATCATCGACGCTGTCAACGCGCAGTGGCTCGCCGACTTCCCGACCAGGGTCCAGCCGCTGGTCGCCTTCGCGATCGACGACGACGGCTGGCTGATGTGGACGAACGATCGCTCCGAGCTCGCGACCACTTACGCGAAGAACTTCCTGCTCAATCACTCCGGCGTGGGCAACGACATCAACGGCAACCCGAAGCCTTACACGAGCTCAGGCCTGAGGCTCATCTACTCGGGCACCGCCGCCGCGGCATTCATGCATGTCGCCGCTGGGGACGCCCGCGTTCCTGACGTGATCGGCATCGCGCAGGTCGGTTCCGTGTATACGGGCGGCAAGAAGAAGATCGCCGAGCACGGCGGCGACAACCCACAGGACCGCGATGTCGCGCTCGTTGTCTCAGGCGGAAGCATCGACGGTGGCGACGTGGTCACGCGTTCGGTCGAGACGACCCAGATCGCGCCGACCATCCTCGAGCTGCTGGGCCTGAACCCGCATTCCCTGCAGGCGGTGCAGATCGAGCACACGAGGGTGTTGCCCCTCGGCGAGTAATCCCGACACCTCCCCTCAATCGCTCGTCCAGCCGCCGCGGCTGGGCGAGCCTTTTTTTGCCTGTTGTCCACGTCGCGAGCTGCCCTGGTGTCGATCCGGCCCGGTCCCGATCGTATAGGGGGTAAGAGGCCGGCACGGCACCGGCTGTCAGGATCAAGGAGGAGCTGTTGGTGAGCAGGGTCGTTGTGGTCAACCACGTGACGCTGGATGGTGTGATGCAGGCACCGGCCCGCCCGGACGAGGACACACGCGGCGGATTCCGGCACGGGGGCTGGGCGGTGCCTTATGGCGATGCGGTCATGGGTCGCGTGATGGGGGAGGGAATGGCCCGCGGCGGGGCGCTCTTGTTCGGGCGCAGGACCTACGAAGACTTCTTTTCCGTATGGCCCAACCGGACCGACAACCCCTTCACCGAGGTGCTTGACAACGCGCAGAAATACGTCGCCTCGAGGACGCTGAAGGAGCCGCTGCCGTGGCGCAACTCGACGCTACTCGAGGGAGACGCTGTGGAGGCGGTGGCCGGCCTCAAGCAGCGATCGGGCAAAGATCTTGTGATCCTCGGCAGCGGCGAGCTGATTCAGTCGTTGATGTCTCACAAACTGATCGACGAGTTTCTGCTTACGATCCACCCGCTGGTCCTGAGGACGGGACGCCGGCTGTTTCGCGACGGCGGTGCGCCGGCCGCCCTCGGGCTGGTCGACACCAAGACAACGACCACCGGGGTGATCATCGCGAGATACCGGCCGATCGAAACCGCGGGGATCAGGACCAGCCCCGACGTCGCCGAACAAACACCCAGGAGGAATGCCGGATGAAGCAGTACCTGCTCAGCGTCTACCACCCTGAGGGCGGCACTCTCCCTCCGGATGAGATGGCGAAGGTGATGCGCGACGTCGACGCCCTTAACGTGGAGCTCAAGGCTGCGGGCGCGTGGGTATTCGCCGGCGGCCTGTTTCCGTCCAGCACCGCGACGGTGGTGCGGCTCCAGGGCGGCGACGTGATCACGACCGACGGCCCGTTCGCCGAGGGCAAGGAGCACATCGGTGGCGTATGGGTGATCAAGGCACCGGATCTCGACGCCGCGCTCGAATGGGGCCGCAAGGCCACCCGCGCCTGCACCGTCCCGATCGAGGTGCGGCCGTTCCAGGAAGAGGCCGAGGACTGACACGCGACGTGCCGCCGGTCGCGGCCTCGGACATCGAGCGTGTGTTCCGTGAGGAATACGCGCGTGCGGTCGCCGTCCTGGTCCGCGTCTTCGGGGACATCGACATCGCCGAGGAGGCTGTACAGGACGCTTTCGCAATCGCTGCCCAGCGCTGGCCGGAGGCCGGACTTCCGCCGAGTCCGGCAGGGTGGATCATCACGACCGCGCGCAACAGGGCGATCGACCGCCTGCGCCGCGAGGCGTCACGCGAGGACCGGCACGCACAGGCAGCTCTTCTGCACGCCCAGGCTGAGCCGGTCGACGAGGGCGCGGTGCGCGACGACCGGCTGCGCCTGATCTTCATCTGCTGTCACCCGGCGCTGGGCACCGGCGCGCAGGTCGCCCTGACGCTTCGCCTGCTGGGCGGCCTCACGACCGCGGAGATCGCGCATGCCTTCCTGGTGCCGGAGACGACGATGGCCCAGCGCCTTGTCCGCGCCAAGGGCAAGATTCGCGACGCGAGGATTCCATACCGCGTGCCGAGCCAGGCCGACCTGCCGGCGCGCATCCGGGCCGTCATGGCCGTCGTCTACCTGATCTTCAACGAGGGGTACACGGCGAGCTCGGGCGAGCGCCTGGTCCGCGAGGAGCTGTGCGCTGAAGCCATCCGACTGGGACGGCTGCTGCGCGACCTGATACCGGGAGAACCCGAGGTGATGGGCTTGCTGGCCCTCATGCTCCTGATCGAGTCGCGCCGGAAGGCGCGCACCGGCGCCGCCGGCGACCTGGTTCCGCTCGCCGACCAGGACCGAAGTCTGTGGGACGGCGCCCTCATCGACGAAGGCCAGTCCATCGTGCGGGAATGTCTGAGGCGCAACAAGCCCGGCTCGTACCAGATACAGGCGGCGATCAACGCGGTCCACAGCGATGCCCCGACCGCCGCCGCCACCGACTGGTGGCAGATCGTCCAGCTGTACAACCAGCTCTTGTCGCTGTCCCCGAGCCCGGTCGCGGCCCTCAACCGCGCGGTCGCCGTGGCCGAGGTCGAAGGGCCGGACGCGGCTCTCACCATCGTCGACGGCCTCGACCTCGGCAGCTACCAGCTGCTCCATGCCGTCCGCGCCGACCTTCTCCGGCGCCTCGGCCGGCACGCCGAAGCGGCGCTCGCATACGAGGCCGCGATCGCCCGCACCGAGAACGTGAGCGAGCGTGACTTCCTGGTGCGACGCCTCCAGGCGCTCAACCCAGGCGGTTGAGCGCCCCGGCAGTCTTCCTTACTGCTTCTTCGCAGGCACGTACTCGAGCACGATGATCCCCGTTTCGAACCTGCGGGTACCCGTGAGCTCGAGAGTCCTCTCGCCGGCGCCACCCAGGAACAGGGACCTGCCCTTGCCGAGCACGATCGGGTGCACCATCAGCCGGTAAAGGTCGATCAGGTTCTCCTTCATGAGCGCGTTGAAGAGCTGCGCGCTGCCGGAGAGCAGGAGGTCGTTGCCGGGCTCCTTCTTGAGCCTGCGGATCTCTTCCGCGACGTTCCCCTTGATCAGCTTCGATCCTGTCCAGTCGGCCTTGTCCAGCGTCGACGAAACGACGTACTTGGGCATGGCGTTCATCCGTTCGCCGAACTCGCCGGTGCCCTCCATGGTCGGCCAGGCGGCGGCAAAGCCCTCGTAGGTCTTGCGGCCCAGCAGCAGCGCGTCGCTGGCCTGGAGCTCGCTCCACTTGAACTGCCCCGCCTCCTCGTTGAAGAAAGGGAAGGACCAATGACCGGGCTCCTCGAAGACTCCATCGAGCGATACGTACTCCGTCGCGACCAGTCTCATGCCACCCTCTCCTTCGATGTCCGGGATGAGGCCGAGCCGGCCCCTCACCCTCTACACGAACGGCCTCACCCCGGATCGACACCTCGGATAGGATCGGTGCGATGGCCCCCGCGATCCCTAGCCCGATCTCCACGCACCTGAAACAGGTGCCCGCGGCCGTCCGCCCGAGCGTAAAGGCGGCGCGCCGCACCGTGAAGGGCATCGCCCCGAAGGCCGACGAGATCGACTATCGCGGCGGGCCGCCGAGCTCGAGTCGCACGATGTGGAAGATCGTGCGCTACGCCGTCGACGGCGCGAACGTAGTCGGAATCGGCATGTACCCGACCTACGCGACCATGTTCTTCTACCGCGGTCGCGAACTCGAAGACCAGGGCGGATTGCTCCTCGGCGGCGGCAAGGACATGCGCTTCATCAGGCTTTTGTCCGCGGGGGACGCCGACCGTCCGGCCGTCAAACGCCTCGTGCGGAGTGCCTTCAAGCTCGCCGGCGGTCGCTAGGACACGATCACCGGCGTATGGGCATGCCCGCCGGTGCTCCGAAGCCCCCGGAGGCACCTCGCCGGCCGCGTGCGCTCGAGGCGCACGGAGACCGAAGGGTCGACCCGTACTACTGGCTTCGCGAGAAGAGCAACCCCGAGGTCCTCGCGTACCTCGAGGCGGAAAACGCGTATGCCGACGCCGTCATGGCGCCCACCGCGACGCTGCGCGAGAGGCTGTTCCGCGAGATCGTCGGGCGCGTCCAGGAGACGGACTTCTCCGCGCCGACGTTTTTCAAGGGCTGGTGGATCTACACCCGCACAGTGGAGGGACTCGACTACGAGATCTACTGCCGGCGTCGAGGCACGATGAATGCGCCGGAGGAGGTCATCCTCGACGGCAACGAGCTGGCCCGAGGCCACGACTACTTCGAGCTCGGTTACGTGGAGCGAAGTCCCGACGAGAACCTGATCGCGTATGCCGTGGACCACGACGGCTCGGAGCGGCACGAGCTTCGCTTTCGAGACCTGTCCTCGGGCGTGGACCTGGACGACGTCGTGCGTGGCGTGCACTACGGGGCCGCCTGGGCGTCGGACAACCGCACCTTGTTCTACGTCAGGCCCGACGCGGCGATGCGGCCTTTCCAGGTCTGGCGCCATACGTTGGGGACGCCGGCGGAGCACGACGTACTGGTGCTGCAGGAGGACGACGAGCGGTTCGAGCTGAGCGTCGAGCAGACCAAGAGCGAGGGCTATGTCCTGTTCAGCAGCACGAGCCAGGTGACAAGCGACGCAAGGTTTCTGCCCAGCGATTCGCCGCACCACGAGCCGCGCCTGATCGAGCCCCGGCGTCACGGCGTCGAGTACTCGGTCGATCACCAGGAAGGGCGTTTCCTGATCCTCACCAACGACGGGGCGCCCAACTTCAAGCTGGTGGAGGCGCCTGTGGATGCGCCCGGCCGCGAGTCGTGGGTGGACGTGATCCCGGAGCGACCAGCGGTGCGGCTCAACTTCACGGACGTGCACCTCAACCATGTCGTGCTGGGCGAGCGTGTCGACGGGCTGCAGGCCCTCGAGGTGCTGGACTGCGCGAGTGGCGAGCTGCATCGGGTCGCTCAGCCGGATGCGGCATACACGGCCTTCCCCGGATCGAGCCCGGCCTACGACAGCGCCGTCACGCGCTTTTTCTACACGTCGCTCACCGCGCCGTTCTCGGCTGTCGACTACGACATGCGCACTCGCGAACGCACGGTGGTCAAAGAACAGCCCGTACGCGGCGGGTACGACCGGACCGACTACGTCACGGACAGGCTGTGGGCCACCGCCCCCGACGGCGCGCAGGTGCCCGTGTCGCTCGTCCACCGCCGAGGGCTCAAGCCCGACGGCTCGAACCCCGCCGTGCTCGCCGGCTACGGCGCGTACGAGATCTCGAGCGACCCGATGTTCGACCCCGTCCGTCTCAGCATGCTCGACCGCGGCGTCGTCTTCGCCATCGCCCACGTGCGTGGAGGCGGCGAGATGGGGAGGGGGTGGTACGAGGACGGCAAATACCTGAGCAAGACGAACACTTTCACCGACTTCATCGCGTGCGCCGAGCTCCTGGTCGACCTCGGCTACACGAGCCCCGGCCGGCTCGCGATTCGCGGGCGGAGCGCGGGCGGCCTGTTGATCGGCGCGGTGATCAACATGCGTCCGGATCTGTTCGGCTGCGCGGTGGCCCAGGTCCCGTTCGTCGACGCGCTCACCACCATGCTCGACGACAAGCTGCCTCTGACCGTCAACGAGTACGAGGAATGGGGCAACCCGGCAGACCCCGAGTTCTACCGCTGCATCAAGGGGTACTCGCCTTACGACAACGTCCACCACGCGGAATACCCGGCGCTGCTGGTCACCGCCGGCCTCAACGACCCGCGAGTCTCCTACTGGGAGCCCGCGAAGTGGGTGGCGAGGCTCCGCGCGGTCAATCCGGGTGGGCGCCCGGTGCTGTTGAAGACCGAGATGGGCTCAGGCCACACGGGCCCGTCTGGCCGCTACGAGTCGTGGCGCGAGGAGGCATACGTGACGGCCTTCGTGCTGACCGAGCTCGACGTCGTGTCTTGACTTGGAGCCGTGCTGGGCTTAGGCTACCCGTGTTTTACACCCACCCGGGTGTGTCTAAGGAGTGTGCTGATGGGCGGCAGCGGACAGATGGGCTTCGCGACCAAGGACGAAGCTTGCCTGCTCCTGACCGCACATTGACCCTGTTCCGGTAAGAACCTAGAAGCAAACAAGAAAGCCGAGAGAGGACCGTGCGGTTGTTGGGCACCGCACGGTCCTTTTCTTTTTGCGAGCGGAAATTCAGGACAGAGGTGGAGATGCCGGTAACAGCGATCGAGATGCGCGGGATCACCAAGGCGTTCCGGGGCCGGGAACGCGAAGCGGGCGCGCCCTGGTGGCGGCGCGAGTGGAAGGACAAGGTGGCGCTGCACGAGCTCGACCTCGTGGTCGAAGCGGGCGGGGTCACCGGCATCCTCGGGCCCAACGGAAGCGGCAAGTCGACCCTCATCAGGATCCTCGGCACGCTGCTCACGCCTGACGCCGGCAAGGCGACGGTGTTCGGCTGGAACGTCGTCACGCAGCCGCTGTCGGTTCGGAAGCACGTGAACCGCGTCTCGGTCGAGGCCGCGTTCTTCAAGGAGCTGAGCCCGTGGGAGAACATGCTGTACGCCGCTCGGTTGTACGGCGGCGGGGCGGCAGGCACGAGAGCGCGCGTGATGGAGATCCTGGGCCGCCTCGGCCTGCCCGCCGACACGGTCGACCAGCCGATGAAGCAGCTGTCGCGTGGACAGCAGCAGAAGGTCGCCATCGCGCGAAGCTTCCTCACCGCGCCCTCGCTGCTGCTGATGGACGAGCCCACAACCGGGCTCGATCCGCGCTCGAAGAAAGAGGTGCAGGCGTTGCTGCGGATGCTGCGCGCGGAGCGCGAGGTGACCGTGCTCCTGTGCACACACGACATGGATGAGGCGGCGGAGCTGTGCGACCGCGTGCTGATGATGGACGGGGGGAGGGTACTGGCCGACGGCAGCCCGCAAGAGCTATGTCGTCGCTTCGGCAATCCCGCGGCCCCACCCGGCGGCTCCGGGCCGCCGACCTCCCCATTTGATGGGGAGGTGACGCTCGAGGACGTCTTCATGCACCTGACCGGCAAGACCTTTGCCGTCGCCGAGGAGAAGGAGGAGGTGACCTCGTGAGCGTGGGGGTCCGGCATGTCGAGCTGAACGCCCTCTTCGGGTTCGCCGAGAGGCAGCTGCACGTGGTCAAGCGCTACTGGCTCTGGGAGGTCGTGTGGCTCTTCTACAGCCTGGTGAGCGTGCTCTCGATCGGGTACCTCGCGTCCGGTCTTGGCTCGCTCGGCGCGTCCGGCGGCGCGTTCGACCTGCGCAAGGCCCAGCTGTACCTGCTCATCGGGGCTCTTCTCTGGGGGTACCTCTCGCTGGTTTTCATGGAGGCGGCGTACGCAATCGCCTGGGAGAGATGGGAGGGAACGATCGAGTACACGTTCATGGCGCCGGTGCGGCGCGTCACGCACCTCATGGGGATCTGTCTGTTCGCCATCGGCTACGGGCTGGCGCGCACGTTCGTCGTCCTGCTCGTCGCCACCGCGATGTTCCACCTGGACTTCTCGCACGCCGACATCCCCGCCGCCCTCGCTGTGCTGGCCGCTTCGACCGTGCCGCTGATCGGGTTGAGCATCCTGACCGCGGTGCTCCCTCTTTTGTCTCCGCAGAAAGGCGAGCAGATGTCGATCGCGCTGCAGGGATTCCTGCTGCTCGTCTCGGGCGTCTACTACCCGCTCTCCGTGCTGCCCGTGCCCATGCAGCTGGCGGGGGCGGCGAGCCCTCTGACGTACGCCCTCTCGGGCATCCGGCGCAGCCTGCTCGAAGGCGCGGGCCTGCGTGACGAGCTGCCGACGATAGGCATCCTTTTGGTCATGGGCGCGGTCATGATCCCGGCGAGCATCCTGGTCTTCGGCTGGGCGGAAAATCGGGCGAAGAGGCTGGGACTGCTGAAGCGAAGTGGGTAAGAGAAGCTGGAGGCCGGCGGTCATCGGCCTCCGCGGATATCCAAACTAATGTTCGGCGCTATCAAGTTTCGCCACCGCCCGTAGGGTCGCCACCCGCCTCCAACCCAAGATGTGGTGGAGGAGCCCCGACGGTGCCCCCGGGACCCCTCTACATCTTGTGGTAAGGGTATTGACAGGCTCGTGGCGCATTGCTACTGTTCGCGGCGAATCGCGGTGATCAGTGGGGAGAAGTGGTGAATCCAGCAAACGTCCCAGCATCCGTCGTCCCTTACGTCCAAGTACGGCACGCCATACACCTCCTCTACGCCACTTCTCCCCGCAGCCGCGATGGGGTGTATCCGCTGGCCAACCTCCGTTTCGACAAGGATGGCAACCGCCTTCCCCTCGAGCTTCACGGCTGCGGATGCAGCCTGTGCGGCCGGCAGCAGCGAACACGCCAGCAGTACTGGCAGGCCCGATGAGTGTTCACAGGAGCGCACCGGGTGAGGGTGGACGACAAGGGCAGGATGGCCATTCCGGCCGCCTTCCGCAAGCAGCTCCCGGAGGGGAGCTTCGTGTCGGTAAGCCAGGACCAGGTGCTCGCGATCTATCCGCCCGACCTCTGGGAAGCTCTGGCGCAGGAGCTCCGCAGCCCGCTGCCTGGTCCGGATCACCGTGCTTTGGCGCGGACGCTGTATCCGAACTCGGCCGCGTTCGAACCGGATGGGCAGGGCCGGATCAGCCTGCAGCCGGAGCAGCGCCGTCTGGCGGGGATCGAATCGCCGTCGACGGTGGTCGTGATCGGCACCGGTTCCCGGGTGGAGATCTGGCGCGAGGACCGATGGGCCAGCTACAGCGCCGACGCGCAAGGTCGCTTCACCGAGTTCGCTGACAGGGTGATCTCAGGACACTGAGTCCGCACCAACCCGCACTTTCACAAGAGGTAATAGAGCTGCTCCAGCCCCGAGTCGGGGCGGTCGCGATCGACTGCACCCTCGGGCAGGCGGGCCATGCCCGCCAGATCCTGGAGAGGATCCTGCCCGGCGGCCGGCTGCTGGGGATCGACCGCGATCCCGCGGCGGCAGAGGCCGGCCGGAAGGCCCTGGCCCAATTCGGGCCTGCGGTGGTCATCGTCCACGGGCGTTTCTCCGAGCTGAGCTCGATCGGCGCCCAAACGGGCTTTTTCGCAGCGGACCTGATCCTCTTCGACTTCGGTCTCTCGAGCAACCAGATCGACGACCCCGAGCGTGGATTCAGCTTCCGCGGCGAGGGGCCGATCGACATGCGGATGGATCCAGGCGCTCGCCTCAGCGCGGCGAAGATCGTCAACGACTACGACGCGAAGGAGGTCGAGCGCATCCTGCGGGACTACGGCGAAGAGAGATGGGCTCGCCGCATCGCGCAGTTCATCGTGGCGCGGCGCCCGCTGCGCACCACGCGCGAGCTCGCCCAGGCGGTCGAGGCCGCGATCCCTCGAGCTGCATGGCCGCGTGACATCAACGTCGCCACCCGCACGTTCCAGGGTCTGCGCATCGCCGTGAACGACGAGCTCGGCGAGATCGAGGCAGGATTGCGAGCAGCTCTTTCGATTCTCAAACCCGGTGGTCGTATGGCGACGATCAGCTTCCACTCCCTGGAAGACCGCTTGGTCAAGTCATTCTTCAACGTCGAGTCCAAGGACTGTATCTGCCCACCCCAGCAGCCAGTCTGTACCTGCGGCCACCGGGCCACCCTTCGCATCATCACCCGCCGTCCGGTGCGGCCTTCCGATGAGGAGGTCGCGTTGAACCCCCGCGCCCGCTCCGCAAAGCTGCGGGTGGCGGAGAAGATCTGACTCCAAAAGCCCTGGTGGCCGGCCTAACCCCTCCGGCCACCAGGCACCAGCCCGCGTCTTGCAAACATCACAGCCCACATCCCAGAAACAAATGAGGCATACGTCTTGATATCGACCCGAATACTGGCCCGCCGACGCCTGACCGTCGCCGGCGCGCAGCACGCTCCCGCCCCGCGGCGGCGGCGGCGCACGCGCGGCTTCGTGCAGGTGGCGCGCGCGAACGCGTCCGAGAGGCTGCGGTTGAACTCGTTCGGCCACGCCTACCTCGGGCTCGGAGCCGTGCTGATCGGCGTCCTCTTCTACCTGGCCCTCGCCGCCCAGATCACGCAGTCGTCCTATGACATCGCACGCCTCCAGGACCAGCAGCGCCAGCTCGTCGCGGAGCAGGACCAGCTGCGCTACCAGGAGGTGACGCTCCACGCTCCCGCCCAGGTTCAGCAGCAGGCGGCCCAGACCGGGATGCAGCGCGTGGTCCCGTCCGGCTATGTCGCGGGGCAGCCCGTCGCGATCGATCTCGGCGCGGCCATCGGCGACTCGGCGAATGACAGCACGCCGCTGTGGGAACGAGCCGTCGCCGCCGTCGTCAACACCGTGGGTGGCACGCGCGACGTGCTGGCGGCCGGCCGCTAGTGGCGGTCGGGGCTCGGCACAGGGCCCCGCGTGTCGAACGCGTCGGCTCGACCCGCCTCCGCATCCTTGCGATGCTCGCCGTGGCGCTGGTGCTCGCGGGAATGGTTTGGTCGCGACTCGCTTACTGGCAGGTCGTCCAGCACGGCCGGCTCACCTCGCAAGCGCAAGCGCAGTACCGCGAGGTCGTGCAGCTGCCTGCGATCCGCGGCGCAATCTTCGATCGGAACCTGACCCAGCTCGTCGTCAACACCACGGTGTACTCGGCCTTCGTCTCGCCCGACCAGGTTCCGACGTCGGAGCGGCAGGCGGTGACGTCCGCCCTCGTCTCGGCGATCGGAGCGGACGGCTCGAAGGTGATGACGACCCTGGAGTCGGGCGCGAAGTTCGCGTACATCTTGCCTCGGCGCTTTTCCAAAGACAAAGCAGATCGCCTCCGCGCTCTCAAGTTGCCTGGGGTCGGCCTGGAGGACGACACGCAGCGCGCCTACCTACCCGGCACCACGCCGAGCACGTCGCTGGCCGCGAACCTCCTCGGCTTCGTCAACTACGGTGGCCAGGGGGTGTACGGCCTTGAAGCGAACTACCAGAACGTGCTCGCCGGCACGGACGGCTACATCTCGAGCTACCGCGACCTCGCCAATCGAGAGATCGTCCTGGGAACTCACACCCACCAGGACCCGGTCAACGGATCCGACCTGGTCCTGTCACTTGACGCGAACATCCAGTACGCGGCCGAGCAGGCGCTCGCCGACGGTGTGGCGAGGGACAAAGCGGAGAGTGGCAGTGTGCTGGTCATGGACACGGCCACCGGCGGAATCGTCGCGTCGGCCGACTTCCCGAGCTACAACGCCAACAACTTCACACAGACCGATCCCTCGCTCTTCAAGGACAACGTCGCGAGCTACGTCTACGAGCC
>DAIPXW010000019.1:0-13624 GCA_036783075.1 Candidatus Dormiibacterota bacterium
TCGCGCTTGCTTCCGTGCTTCCTCTTCTCGCCGCCAAGCAGCGAAAGCAGCCTAGCGGCGACTGGCTGGAGACGGACTCGTTCGTCGCTTGCCCCGACCCGGAGGAAAGGCTCGTGATGCGCATCGAGCGTCTGCGCCGGCGAAGGATTGCGACGGAGTCGCTGACCTGATCGCGCCGCAGTTCGGAATCGGGCTGCGGGGCGACCGGCAGGTTTCCGAGTACGGACGGCTCGGGCGACTCGCCGAGCAGCTTGGGTTCGGCGTGGTGACCGTCTTCGCGGACCTCGGCTACCAGCCACCCTTCGAACCCCTTCTCGAGGTGGCCGCCGCGACCGACCGCGTGCGCCTGGGGCCCTCGTGCCTCAACCCTTACACGATGCACCCGGTCGAGATCGCAGGCCAGGTCGCCGCGGTCGATGCCGCGTCGAAGGGCCGCGCCTACCTCGGCCTGGCGAAGGGAGCGTGGCTGTCTGCGATCGGGGTCACGCAGCCGCGCCCGCTGAGAGCGATCAGGGAGGCGGCGGCCGTGGTCCAGCTTCTGCTGTCAGGCGACGCCTCGGGGTATCGCGGCGAGATGTTCAGCGTCGAGCGGGGATTTCGGCTGCAGTACCAGGTCGAGAGAGGGCGCGTTCCGCTTCTGATCGGTGCCTGGGGCGAGCGCACGGCTGCGCTGGCCGGTGAGATCGCGGACGAGATGAAGGTCGGAGGCAGCGCCAACGCCGACATGGCACGCGTCGTCAAGGAACGCCTTGCCGCTGCCTCGAAGAAGGCCGGCCGAGTGGCGGGTCCCGGTGTCGTCCTGGGCGCGGTGACGGTGGTCGACGAGGACGGGGCCGCGGCGCGCGAGCGCGCGAGGTCCGCCGTCGCCATGTACTTCGAGGTGGTGGCCCGCCTCGACCCGACCGTGGAGGTGGACGAGAAGCTCGTGCGCGAGGTCGGAATTCGTGTCAAAGCCGGCGACCACCGCGGCGCCGGACGCCTGATCCCCGACCACCTCCTCGACCGTTTCGCCTTCTCAGGAAACCCGCGACAGGTCGCGGCGCAGGCCCGGAGCATCTTCGACGCGGGCGCGAGCAGGGTCGAGTTCGGCGCGCCGTTCGGCCTGCGGTTGGACGACGGTTTACGGATGCTCGGCGAGCGGGTGCTGCCGCAGTTCCACTGACGGTTTGAAGACGCCGGCGGGCCGCACAACCGACAAACGCACGCTTGTTAGCCCGTGACCGCTTGACCGAGGCGCCGCGCCTATGATGGTTTGACCTGTTCTTTCGCCCCATTCCAAGGCAGGAACCCACATGAGTCGTCCGCACAAACCACTCGACGGCCTTCAAGTGCTGGCCTTTGAAATTCAAGTGGCTGGTCCGTACTGCACCATGATGCTGGCCGACCAGGGGGCGAGCGTCATCAAGGTCGAACGCCCTGAGGGCGGCGATACGGCCCGCGGCGGAGCGCCGATGGTCAAGAACGACAAAGGCGAAACGCAGAGCGGCTACTTCCTTCGATTCAATCGGAACAAGCGCAGCCTGACCCTCAACCTCAAGAGCGAGCGCGGCCGTCAGGTCTTCGCCGAGCTGGCGGAGAAATCGGACGTCGTGGTGGAGAATTTCCGGCCGGGCCTGCTCGACGAGATGGGTATCGGCTACAAGGCCCTGTCTGAGCGCAACCCGCGCCTCATCTACGCATGCATTTCCGGCTTCGGCAGCCTCGAAGGCTACCTGGGTCCATACAGCAAGCGCCCCGCGTACGACATCGTGGCTCAGGCCATGGGCGGCTTGATGAACACGTGCGGCCAGACGGACGGCCCTCCCACGTGGCTCGGCGTCGCGCTTGGGGACATCGTGTCCGGCATGAACGCGGCTTACGCCATCATGCTGGCTCTCTACCAGCGCGAAAAGACGGGCCGCGGCCAGTACATCGACATCTCGATGTACGACACCATCATCGGTCTTGCCGAGCGTTCGATCACCGCCTACTCGCTCACGGAACAGGTGCTGGAAAGAGGCCGCGAGCGCTACATGGCCCCTTGGGGCCCCTTCGAATGTCGGGACGGCTGGGTCGGCATCATCGTCGCCACCGAGGGCGATTGGGCGAAGTTCTGCCAGGCGATCGAGCGGCCCGATCTGGTGGGCCACGACGGCGCGACGTCCGGTCCCGAACGGGCCAAGAACATGTCGGGCTGGCTGGGAGACATCATCAACGGCTGGTTCCGCCTGCAGACCAAAGCCGACGCCGGAGCGAAGCTGCTGGCCGTCGGATTGCCGGTCGGCCCCGTGCAGACCGCAAAGGAGATCTTCGAAGATCCCCACGTCGAGGCCCGACGATTGATGATCGACGTACCCGACCCGATCCTCGGCTCGGTCAAGCTTGTGGGTCCGGTGGCGAGGATGTCAGGCGATCCCGAGCCGCTTGTCGGCCCGGCGCCGCTCCTGGGCGAGCACAACGCCGAAATCCTTGCCGAGCGGCTGGGGTATTCGACAGAGCAGGTTGCCGGCTTGAAAGGTGACGGCATCATCTGAAGGCATGAAGGAGAAAGCGTCAGTGAACCGCGAAGAAGTGGCCGTCATCAGCGCCGTCCGCAGCCCGTTTGGAAAGTTCGGCGGCACCTTGAAGGACTTCACGCTGCCAAAGCTCGGCGGCCTGGTCGCCGCCGAGGCCATCCGCAGGGCGGGTATCGCCCCCGAGGACGTGGAGGAGGTGGCCACGGGCGTCAACCTGCCTGGCGCCGATCGTTCCATCGCTCGCCAGATACTCATCGAAGCCGGCATCCCTCCCAACCGTGTTGCCTACACCGTGGACCGGGCGTGCTGCTCCTCGATGGCAGCGGTCAACATGGCGTCGCGATCGATCCGCCTCGGCGAGGTCAGCGTGGCCCTGGCAGGCGGCGCCGAGAACATGAGCAAGGTGCCCTACTTCTTGACGGATTTCCGGTGGGGTCACCGCCTGGGTGACGTCCACCTCAAGGATCAGCTTGTCATCGCCTGCCCGATGACCGGCAAGCCGCGCGCGGTCCAGGCCGGTGAGGAAGCGGTTGAGTTCGGCGTCACGCGAGAGGAACAGGACCGCTGGGCGGTGCGCAGCAACGAGCTCTACTTCAAAGCCAAGACGGCCTGCAAGTTCTCGGACGAGCTGATGACGATCGAGGTGCCGCAGGAACGGGGCAACCCGATTCCGTTCACGGACGATGAGTCCCCTCGGCCCGACGTGTCCCTGGAAAAGCTGGCGAAGCTGCCGCTGATCTACGGCAGCCCGACGGTCACCGCGGGCAACGCCCCCGGCCTCAACACCGGCAGCTCCGCGCTGGTGCTGATGTCCCTGGACGAGGCCACGCGGCGGGACAAGCAGCCACTGGCGACGCTCGTCGCGTGGGCGATGGCGTCCGGCCATCCCGACAAGATCGCGTCAATCCCGGCGGAGTCGGCTCGCCTGTCGCTCGCCAAGGCGGGTCTGACGATCGACGACGTGGACCTCATCGAGATCAACGAGGCGTTCGCCGCGGTGCCCCTCGTTTCCACGCTGATCATGGCCGGTCGCGATCAGAAGAAAGCCGAAGCGATTCGCGCCAAGACGAACGTCAACGGTGGCGCGATCGCCATCGGCCATCCAACCGGCGCCACCGCAGCGCGGATGATCATGACCCTGATGTACGAGCTGCGCCGCCGGCGCCAGGCATCGGGCGACTCTCGCCCGTATTACGGTCTCGCCACCCTGTGCGGGGGCATCGGCGAAGGCGAAGCGGTCATCGTGAAGGTGGGCTAGCAGATATCGCTCTCCCCGCAAGGGGTGAGGGACGACTCAGATCACCGCATCCGGCTCGTACGAGCCGAAAACGCCGCGAAGCGTTTCGCTGATCTCGCCCACCGTCGCGTAAACGCGGACCGCCTCGATGGTCGGCTCGATGACCGATCCTCCGTCGCGGGCCACGGCCTCGAGGTGTTCCAAGGCCCTCCGCACCGCCGCGCCGTCCCGCGATCTGCGCATCGCCCGCAGGCGCTCGACCTGCGCCGGCTCGATGAGCGGATCGATCGCGAACGGGTCCGGCCCGCGCTCGCCCTCTTTGACGACGAAGCAGTTCACCCCGATGACCCGACGCTCGCCGCGGTCGATCTGCGTCTGGATCCTGTAGGCGGATTCCGCGATCTGCTCCTTGAACCAGCCGGACTCGATGCAGGCGAGCGCTCCACCCAGCTCCGCGATCTTGTCCAGCTCCGCGCGCACGCGCCTATCTATCTCGGCGGTCAGGGATTCGATGGCATACGAGCCTCCGAGAGGATCGACGACTCGTGTCAGGCCGGTCTCCTCGAGGATCACCTGCTGGGTGCGGAGCGCCAGCGTCGCGGCAGCCTCGGTCGGTACCCCCAACGCCTCGTCGTACGCGGAGGTGTGGAGCGTCTGCACGCCACCGAGCACGGCCGCCAGAGCGTTGATCGTGACCCGCACGACGTTCACCAGTGGCTGCTGCGCCGTGAGGTTCGAGCCGGCCGAGAAGGCGAATATCCTCAGCGCGCGGCTGTCCGGGTTCTGAGCCTGGAACCGGTTGCCCATGATGTCGTCCCAAACCTTGCGTGCGGCGCGAAACTTCGCCACCTCCTCGAGCAGCTCGAGGTCCGCCGTGAGGAACGTGAAGAGCGACGGCGCAAAGTCGTCGACGGAGAGCCCTCGCTCCACCGCCGCGTCGCAGTACGCGATTCCGTTGGCGAAGGTGAAGGCGAGCTCCTGCACGGCGCTCGCTCCGGCCTCGCGCATGTGGTAGCCGCTCATGCTGAGCGGGGTCCAGCTCGGCAGGTGGCGCGCGCAGTACTCGATCACGTCCGCCGCGATGCGCAGACCGGCGCGCGGAGGATAGATCTGCGTACCGCGCGCGATGTACTCCTTGAGGACGTCGTTCTGGATCAGGATCTTGACCGCGTTCGGGTCGTGTCCCTTCTTCTCCGCCAGCGCCACGTTGAGCGCCAGCCACAGGTGGCCGATGGAGTTGGCGGTGGTGCGGATCTGCCGGATGCCCTCGAGCGGAATGCCGTCAAAAAGGACCTCCATGTCCGCGAGCGAGTCGATGGCCACCCCAACCCGGCCTACCTCACCGCGGGCGTGCGGGTGATCTGAGTCGAGGCCGAGCTGGGTCGGGAGGTCGAGCGCGACCGAGAAGCCGGTCTGGCCCTGGCGTAGAAGCTCCTTGAATCGCGCGTTGGTCTCCTCGGCGGAGCCGAATCCGGCGTACTGCCCCATGATCCAGGGGCGCTCGAGGTACATCCGGCGCGTGATCCCTCGGACGAAAGGAGGCTCTCCCGGCGGGCCGGGCTCAGCGGCCCCGGCGGCCGCCATCTCCGCGGCGCCGTAGACGGGCTCCAGCGGAATGCCCGAGCGGGTCTGAAACTTGTCGACCATCACACCTAGGCCAAACGAGCGATCGTTCGCGGCTCCATGCTACCGCTCGACCTCGCGCCGCAGCCCAGCCGACGTCTTGAAGAGCATCAGCTCGTTGTTGCTGACAGTCATGAAGCGGACGCCCTGGCCGACCCACAGGTGAGCGGCTTCGGCGTCCGGCACCCAGATGCCGACGGCCACGCCGCGCTCGGCGGCCCGGCTCACGATCTCGGTGATCGCCTCTTTGACCCTGGGGTGGTCGAATTGGCCGGGAAGGCCGAGTGACGTCGACAGGTCGTAAGGACCGATGAAGATGACGTCGAGGCCGTCGATGCCCAGGATGCCGCCCAGGTCTGAGGTGGCAAGCCGCGCTTCGACCTGCAGCACGACGAGAGGCTGGTTGGCGCCCGGCTCCGTCAGCGAGGTGAACGGCAGCGCGGAGTAGTGGAGCTGCCGGGTGGAGGGCGACGACCCCCGGCTGCCCCGGGGCGGGAGTCGCGTCAGGCGGACTGCCCTGGCTCCATCGTCGGCGGAGCTGACTCCGGGCACCACGATCCCGGCGGCTCCCAGGTCGAGCGCTTTGCCCACCTCGTGCGGTGCCGACAGCGGCACGCGCACGAAAGGGGCGGCGCCGGACGCCTCCGCGGCGCGCACCAGGTGGGGCAGTCCCTCGGGCCCGTACGGCCCGTGCTCGAGGTCGAGAATCACGAAATCCCAGCCCGACCAGCCCAGGATCTCCACGACCTCCGGGCTGGGGGTCTGCACCCAGGTGCCGTAAACGACCTTCCCGGCTGCGAGCGCCTGCCTGAGGCGCTCAGGGTTCATGAATCCGGCGTTGTGTGGAGAAGGATCTTGATGGTTCCGGCCACGCAGACGTCCGCGCGCTGGTTGCAGATCTCGAAGTCGAGGTCCGCAAGCCCGCGCAAATCGCCCTTCGGCTGAAGGCGGGCGATGCGCGAGGTGTAGGTGATGGTGTCGCCGAGCATGACCGGCCTGACGAAGCGGACGCGGTCGAAGCCGTAAAGCGCGACCACCGCCTGGCCGGAGATCGGCGCCATTCCGGTCATCATCGAAACCAGCAGCAGCCCGTGCGCGATGCGCATTCCGAACGGCCCCTCCGCGGCGAAGGCAGCGTCGTTGTGGATGGGGTTCCAGTCCCCGCTCACCGCGCTGAACAGGGCGATGTCGGTCTCGGTGACGGTGCGTCCACGGGTGCCGGCGAACACGTCGCCGACGGCCAACTGGTCGAAGTACTTGTCGAGCAAATCAGTCCCCCTCCAATTCGCGCCGGGTCGGCAAATCATATACCCGGTGCGCGATTTCAACGACGTTCCGCGCGTTGTAAACGAACGCTCGTTAGCCAACTAGAATGCACCCGTGGCATTTGGCGGCCGGACCGCGATCGTCACCGGCGCCGGCCGCGGCATGGGCCGGGCGATCGCGGTGGCGCTGGCGGCCCAGGGTGCGAACGTCGTCGTGGCCGAGGTCGACGAGGCTGTCGCGATGGAGGCTGTCGACGAGATACAGAAATCGGGCGGCAGCGCGATGGCGGTGACCATGGACATCAGCAGCGTCTCAGACGTGCGCCGCCTGTTCAAAGAGGCGGTCAGCCGTTTTGGTGACGTCGACATCCTCATCAACAACGCCGGCATCGGGATCGCCAAGCCACTGGTGGATTACACCGAGGCGGACTGGGACAGGCAGCTCGGGGTGAACCTCAAGGGGATGTTCTTCGCCACGCAGGAAGCCGCTCGCCTCATGATCCCCAAGCGCCGCGGCAAGATAGTCAACTTCGCCTCCACCGCCGCGTTCGTCTCATCGTCGACGCCCGAGGTCGCTTACGACATCAGCAAGGGAGGGGTCCGGCAGCTGACCGTGTCGGTCGCCGCGGAGCTCGCGCCGTACCACATCAACGTGAACGCCGTCGCGCCCGGCACGATCATGACCGACCTCACGATGCGGGTGCTCGACACCGATGAGAAGATGGCGAGGGCTTCGGCCAAGATTCCGCTCGGCCGCCTGGGAAAGCCCGAGGACATGGTCGGGCCCGTCTTGTTCCTGTGCTCGGACGAGGCCGACTACGTGACCGGCCACGTGTTGGTGGTCGACGGGGGCTGGCTGCTTTATTGAGCTCGCGTCCCGTCCGGCCCACATCAACGGCGGAGGTGGAACCGGCCCTGCTCTTCGGCCTCAGGTCGCGGGTGTGGCTGATGACATTTGGTCACCTCGCCATCGATTCGAACGCGGCGATCATCTTCGCCCTGCTGCCGGTGTTCGTCACCAACCTTCACATCAACTTCGCGCAGGCCGGCGCCCTCGCGACGCTTCTCCTCATGACGTCGAGCGTCACGCAGCCCCTCTTCGGTTTCGTGCAGGACAAAAGGCCGACCTTTCCGATGTCCAGCCTGGGCCTGTTGATCGCGGGGCTGGCGATGGGTCTGACAGGGTTTGTCACGAGCTACGCGCAGATGCTCGTCCTGGTCCTGGTCGCCGGCATCGGCGTGGCGGCCTTCCACCCGCAGGCGGTGGCCCAGACCGCGCGCGCCAGCACCGGTCGCCAGGCGTGGGGCATCGCGATCTTCTTCACGGGTGGCTCGACCGGCACGGGGATCATGTCGCTCTTGATCGTCCCCCTGGCGTCGAGGTTCGGCCCGCACGCGACATTGATCGTGCTCGTGCCCGCGGTCGTCGCGGCGGCGCTCTTCGGCCGCGCCTACCGATCGTGGATCCGGCCGCTCGCCAAACAGGTGGGCGGCGCCACCGCGGCGGATTCGATGCGGGCCGTGGCCCTTCCGCTCTCGATGCTGCTCGCGGTGTCCATCCTGCGCTCCGCCGTGATGACCGCGTACCTCACGTTCCTGCCCACGCTCGTGGTGTTCAGGACGGGAAGCCTCGGCCTTGGCGCCGCGGCGCTCGCGGCGTTCCTCTTCGCCGGTTCGCTTGGAGCGCTGGTCGGCGGAGCTGCCGCCCACCGGTTCGGCAGCGCGCCGGTGGTGGTGCTGTCACTGATCGCGGGCTTGCTCGGGCTCTTGCCGGTGCCCTGGCTCCCCGGACCGCTGCTCGTGCCCTGGATGTTCGTCGCCGGCGTGCTGATGTTCGCGTCGGAAGCACAGGTCACGGCTCTCGCGCAGCGGCTCCTGCCGGCTTTCGTGGGCGTCGCGTCGAGCCTGATGATGGGCGTGGGCCTTGGAATCGGCAACGCGGGCGCGCTCGTCACCGGCGCGGTCGCGGATCGGCGCGGCATCCAGTTCGCGTTGACCGCGACTACGCTTCTCATGGCGGGCGCGATCGCCGCATCGCTTGTCTACGTGACGTCGATGCGCAGCCCGCGCCGGGCTCCCGTGCACGAGGTGACCATCTGATGCGGTTCGGGATCGGCATGTACAGCGCGCAGAGGCCCCCGGACTCGGCCCGGCCGCACCGTGAGCTGTACGAGGACATGCTCCGCCAGGCGCGGCTCGCGGAGAAGGTGGGTCTCGACTCGTTCTGGATCGCCGAGCACCACTTCGCCGAGGACGGCTACGCGGCCGCGGTGATCCCGGTCTGCGCCGCTGTCCTGGGCGCGACGCAGCGCCTGGTCGCCGGAACCGCGGTCGCGATCGCTTCCTTCTACAACCCGGTGAGGCTCGCGGAGGACGCCATCGCCCTGGACCTCCTCAGCGGAGGCCGCTTCGTGCTCGGTCTCGGCACCGGTTACCGGACCGAGGAGTTCGCCGGCATGGCTGTCGACCCGGCGACCGATGAGGCGAGGCTCGATGAGGTGGTTGAGATCTTGACGAAGGCTTTCAGCGGTAGGCGTTTCTCGCACGCGGGGCGTTTCTATTCGATTCCCGAGCTGACGATCACGCCTTCCCCCTTCACCGCCGGTGGGCCGCCGATGGTGCTGGCCGGTGACGGCGTGATCGACCGCGACGCCGTGCGCGCGGCGGAGCGTGGGAAGCCCTACATGATCGACCCCGCGTTGCCTCTCGAGGAGATCACCCGCCTGATCAATCTCTACGACGCGGCTTTCAAGGGCGATGCCGAGCTGGAGCTGCCGTTCTTCAACTACGGGTTCGTCAGCGACGACGCGGATCCGTGGGAGGAGATGCGCGCCGGTTTCACGTACCTGCGCCAGACGTACGACCGGTGGGCGCGCCGCCCGGTGCGCGAGGTCCACCGCGAGAATCACCGCCTGGTCCTCGGCACGAGCAAGGAGGTCGCCGCCCAGGTGCTGGAGTATCGCCGCATGTTCGGCGACCGGCTTCACTTCATCATGCGCCTCGACTATCCAGGCCAGGACCCCGCGAAGTCCGATCGCGCGGTCCAGCTCTGGGGGGAGGTCGCCGCCATTGTCCGGCGCGAGCCGGCGGAGGCGTCGAAGGCGTGACGGTCCGGGTCATCGAGACCATCGACACCCACACGCTGGGAGAGCCGACGCGGATCGTCCTTTCCGGCTTCCCCACGCTGCGTGGCCGCACGCTCAAGGAACGATCCGGCGACCTGCTTCGTCGCCACGGAGACCTGCGGCGGTCGCTGATGTGGGAGCCGCGCGGCCATCAGGTGATGTTCGGCGCGGTCGTGGTGCCACCGGCGGACCCCGCCGCCGACCTCGGGCTCGTCTTCATGGACGGCGGAGGTGCGGTGGAGATGTGCGTCCACGGAACGATGGGCGCGGTCACGGCGCTGGTCGAGACCGGGCGGCTGACTCCCGGTCGCGATGGCATCGTCAGCGTCGACACGCCCGCGGCGACCGTGCGGGCGCGCGTGCGCCGGTCGAAGAATCGGGTCAGCGCCGTCGAGCTCGAGGGAGTGCCCAGCGTCAGCGTGGCGAGCGGACTCTCGGCCCGCGCCGCGGGCAGGAAGGTGGCCTACGACCTGGCTTATGGGGGGAACCTGATCGCGATCGTCCGCGGCGCGGACCTCGGAATGGAGGTGCGGCCCCAGGCTTTTCGCGCGCTCGTCGACGCCGGCATGGAGGTGAAGGAACAGGCGCAGGAGGCGTGGGTCGCCGCAAGAGGACGCCTTGGTCCATGGCGCGAGGTCGTCTCGACGCTCGTCTATGCGAGGCTCGGTCCGGGCCGCTACCGCGACCTCGTCGTGTTCCGCGATCACTCGGTCGACCGCTCGCCATGCGGTTCGTGCTTCGCCGCCCTGATGGCCCAGCTGCACGCCACGCGCCGGCTCCGGCTGGACGAGTGGGTGGAGTGCGAGAACCTGCTCGGACTGGCGTTTCGCGGCCGCCTCACGGCACAGTCGGGCAAGTTGATCCCGCACCTTTTGGGACGCGCCTTCATCACCGGCGAGCACCGTTTCCGCATCGATTCGCGCGACCCGCTGCGGCACGGGTTCCAGCTCGCATGACCGCCCGTCGCGTGAAGGTGGGCGTCGTGCTTCCGACCTACCGGCGTCTCGCCACGGTCGACAACATCCGCCGCGCGGCCGAGCTGAGCGAGTCGCTGGGCTTCGACTCGGTGTGGGTGACCGACCACGTGGTCGTGCCGGCGCCGAGCCTAGAAGCGTTCGGCCCGACCTTTTTCGAGGCTGTGAGCGTGATGAGCTGGCTGGCAGGCGTCACGAACCGGGTGCAGATCGGAGCGGCGATCCTGATCGTCCCGTACCGGCACCCGCTCGTGCTCGCCAAGATGATCGCCACCGCCGACCAGCTTTCAGGCGGCCGCGTGATCCTCGGGGCGGGGCTGGGCTGGCTCGAGACCGAGTCCAATCTGCTGGGCGTGCCGCACCGCAAGCGGGCCCGCATGGCCGACGAGTGCCTTGCGGTCATGCGTGCGTGCTGGGAGGACGAGAAGCCGGAGTTCCACGGTGACTTCTACAACGTGGGCGCCTTCCATTTCGCTCCGCGACCGCATGCGGGCCGCCGGCTGCCGGTCTACGTCGGCGGTGCGTCGACGGCGGCGCTGCGGCGCGCCTCGCGGTTCGGTGATGGCTGGATCGGCGACGACCAGACTTTCGAGGAGCTCGAGGCGGCCCTCGCCGGCCTGGCCCGTGAGCTCGAGGCCCAGGGCCGCGGGCTTGGCGACATCGAGGTCGCGATGCGCACGGGCCTCCAGGTCGTGTCCGACCGGACGGCAGTCACCGAATCGCCCTCCGAGAAAGGTTGGAAGAGCGCCGAGTTCGTGACCGCGGGACGCACTCCGTTTCGTGGACTGCGCGAGGAGGTGGTGGCGGATTTCCGGCGCGCGTCCGAGCTTGGCGTGGGGCACCTGGTCTTCGAGTTCCCTGTGTCGCGAGGTGAGGAGTCGATGGAGCTGTTCGAGACTCTCGCGAGCATCCGCGAGGAATCGGGTGTCTGAGCTCGACGCGCCGGTCCGCCACTTCGGCCGCGCTGAGATCATGGCGCTTGAACCAGTCCGGGTCGCGGACGCGATGGCGGCTGCGCTCGCCATGGTCTCGCGCGGCGCCGCGGTCGCCCCGGTCCGCGGCCACATCGACCTGGGTGACGGCGCGGGCACGTTCCTCATCTCCGGAGCGCTGACGGAGCTCGATCTGCTCAGCGTCAAGGTCATCAACGTCCGGCCGCGGAACCCCGAGCGCGGGCTGGAGCGGCTGCAGGGCTCGTTGACCGTCTTCGAGTCCAGCACCGGGCGCCTCCTCGCGACGCTTGACGCGCGCGCCGCAACCGAGGTTCGCACCGCGGCGTGCAGCGCGGTATCGATGCGCCTGTTGGCGAGTCCCGACGCCAGGGTTCTCACCGTCTTCGGGACAGGCCCGCAGGCCGCGTCCCACCTGCGCGCGCTGACGGCTGAGAAGGACTTCGACGAGGTGCGCGTCGTCGGTCGAAACCTGGACGCGGCGCGCAAGCTTGCCTCCGGCTACGCGAGCGCGAGTGCGGTCGACGCGCGCGACGCATTGCGAGGCGCGCACGTCGTCGTCACCGCGACCAACTCGACCGCGCCGCTTTTTCCCGCGGCGGCGGTGGCGCGCGGCACGCACCTTGCGCTGGTGGGCAGCGGCAGCCTCGCCGCATCGGAGGTCGAGCCGGAGCTCCTGGGCCGCGCCGCCGCGATACGCGTCGACCACCGGCCGACCTGCCTTTCCGAATCGGGCGAGATCACCGGCGCGATTCGCGCGGGCTACATCACGGAGGGTGCGGTCCGCGAGCTGGGCGAGGTGGTGCTGGGCCGCGCTCCGGGTCGCATGGATGAAGCTGACATCACGATCTACAAATCGGTCGGCAACGGTACGCAGGACGCCGCTCTCGCCGCCCTGCTCCTCGGAATTCGCGCATGAGCGCGCTTCGGATCGGCCTCGGAATCTTCGGCATGCAGTCCGTGCCGCAGCGGCCCGATCACCACGTGAAGCTTTACCGCGACGTGCTGGAGGACGCCGAGCTCGCGGAGTCGCTCGGCTTCGACTCGATCTGGCTCTCCGAGCACCATTTCTGGTTTGACGGCTACTGCCCGGCGGACATCGCCGTGGCAGGCGCCATCCTCGGCCGTACGAAGCGTCTTGGAGTCGGCACGGCCGTGATGCTTCTGCCGATGCACTCCGTGGACAAGGTCGCGGGGGACGCGGTCACGATCGGCCGCCTGGGCTCGGGCCGCCTTTCGCTCGGCGTCGCTCTCGGCTACCGCGATGCGGAGTTCGATGGTTTCGGCGTGCGGCGGAAGGATCGCGGCAAGCTCATGGACGGGATGCTCCCGCGGCTGGCCGAAGCGTGCGCAGCTGGCGAGCCGCCTGTCCCGGTGTACGTCGGCGTCGCCACGGCGATCGCCGCGCAGCGTGCCGCGCGCCTCGGCCTGCCCCTGTTCGCCGACTCGACGATGAACCAGTCGGAACTGCGAGAGATGCTTGACGCTTACAACGCATCGGCATCCGCCGCCGGCGTCACACCGCCGCGCACGCACGCTCTGCAGCGCGACGTGTTCGTCACGGACGATCGCGAGCGTGATTGGGAGATGCTGCTCCCGGAGCTGCGCTACATGCGCCGGCAGTACGGCGGCTGGTCCTTTCCGCAGGAGCAGGGCGAGTCGGCGCCGGCCTATCTCCAGCGACTCGAGTCGGACATCGAGGCCAAGCTGAAGAACCTGATCATGGGCGATGCGCCGCACGTCGCCGAGCGGCTCCGCGAGTTCCAGGCCCTCGGCTTCGACCTCATCGTCTGCCGGACCCAGTTCGGCAACCTGCCTCGCGAGAGCCTGCATCGCGCCATCGAGGGGCTCGGCCGCGTGCGCGAGACGGTCTCCCGTTGAGGCTCGGTGCCGGACCGGTCAGTCTCAAGGGTGCGACCCGCGACCACCTGGACAGCCTGGCCGCGCAGGCGGTC
>DAIPXW010000020.1:0-13358 GCA_036783075.1 Candidatus Dormiibacterota bacterium
GCGGCGGCGGCGTCCGCGACCGCGCCTGCAGCCGCTCACGATGCAGCCCCGGCCCCCGTGCACGCCGCGGCCGCGGCGCCGGAGGCGGAACCCCAGGTTCCGATGGAGCTGCCCGCACCGGAGGAGCTGCTGGAGCTTCCGCCGCCGGCGCCTGAGGAGACTCCCGAGCACCCTGCGCCTGCGGCTCAGCGCAAGCCCCGAAAGCGGCGCGCGCCCAAGCCACCGCCTGAGTCCCCGACCCCGCAGCAGAGTGACCTTTAGACTCAAGCGCTGATGGACTTCGCATTCTCCGAAGAGCAGGACATGCTGAGGCGCTCGTCCCGTGACTTTCTCGCCAAGGCATGCGACTCCAAGGTCGTTCGCAGGCTGATGGAGGCACCCGACGCGTATGACCCCGCGCTCTGGAAGAAGATCGCCGACCTGGGCTGGACCGCGCTCGGGATCCCCGAGCAGTACGGCGGCGTAGGCACGTTCCTCGACCTGATCGTGGTCCTGGAAGAGGCCGGGCGCGCGCTCCTGCCGGGTCCGTTCTTCGCCACGATGGGTCTCGCCGTGCCGGCGCTGATCGAGGCCGGGACAGAGGCGCAGAAGAAAGAGGCGCTCGGCGCCATCGCCCAGGGCTCGGCCCGCGCCACGCTCGCGTTCACGGAGCCGTCGGGCCGGTGGGATGGGGGATCGGTGACGCTTGGCGCCAAACCTGTCGCTGGTGGCTGGCAGCTCGACGGGGTCAAGCAGTTCGTCCCGGACGCGGAAGCCGCCGACTTCACGGTGGTGGCGGCGCGCACGCGAGGCGAAGGCGAGGACGGCATCTCGCTCTTTCTCGTCAAAGGCAGGCCCACGGGAATGACCGTGAATCCGCTGAAGACGCTTGACATGACGCGGCGCTGGAGCGAGGTGCGCTTCGACGGCGTGAAGCTCGAGGGCGATGCGCTCATGGGCGCCCGGGACAAAGCGTGGCCACAGCTCAAGCGCGCGCTGGACTGGGCGACCGCCGCACTCTGCGCGGAGATGGTGGGTGGCGCCCAGAAGGTGCTCGAAACCTCGACCGAGTACGCGAAGACTCGCCACCAGTTCGGCAAGCCGATCGGGATCTACCAGGCGGTTTCGCACAAGCTCGCCGACATGCTCGTGCTGTCGGAGAGCGGTCGCTCCGCGACCTACTACGCCGCGTGGGCGGTGGACGCGGACGCCCCCGATCGCTCGCTGGCCTCGTCGATGGCGAAGGCGTACGTGTCGGACGCGTATCGCAAGATCGCCGGCGACGGTATCCAGGTGCACGGCGGGATCGGCTTCACCTGGGAGCACGACATCCAGCTGTACTTCAAGCGGGCGAAGTCGTCAGAGGTGACGCTCGGTGACGCGACGTACCACCGCGAGCTGGTCGCGCAATCCCTCGACCTCTAAAACAACGAGGTTGCGCGGGAGCTAGCCCGAAGCGAGGAGCCGGAAGATCACCAGGCCAAACAGCACGCAGGCCGGGATGACCAGCCCCCGGAATAGCGACCAGTAGTTGGCCCAGGCCTCGCGCAGCCGGTCGAGGCGCCGGCCCGAGCCGAATACCAAAGACCAGTAGATCGGCAGCGCAGAGCCCGTGTTCAGCGCGAGGGCAAGCAGCGCGACGCCGCCCGCGCCGACGAGCCAGGGCTGCAGCGGCGCCGCGCTCCCGAAGCCCGCCTGTATTCCCCACAGCGATCCCGCGCCGATCAAAGCGAGCAGCGCCGGCACGCCCAGGAGGAAGAACGCGGAGAAGCTCACGATGACGAGCACGAGCATCAAGGCGAGCGTGCCGACGATGGCCGACAATCCAGCGGCCGCGAGCGTGATCCCGTTGGCCGGTGCTGAGCCCGCGCGTGGGATCTCGGCGCCCGAGGGTGGCGGGTCCGGGCGGGAGCCCGTGATCGAAGCCCGGATGTCGGACCAGGAGTGCCAGTGCGCGCTTGCTGTAACGGTGCCTGCTGCTCCTGCGGAGGCCGCGGCGATGAGCACCCCGGCCGCGATGGCCACGGCGTTGCGGCGGATGATGGCGACGGGCAGCCAGGTCCTGCGCTTGCGCGGCCGCCCGAGCCCGGTCTCCATCAGCCTCTCGCGGTCGAAGGTCGTGCCGCACAGCACCGTCAGCGCGAAGCACGCTGTGATCGGCAGGAGCAGCGACGGGAGGGCGAGCGGGGAGCGAAACACGAACAGCGCGAGTGGAAGGTCGGCCACAGCCGCCGACACGGGGGACAGAAGGAACGACCACGCGCCACCGGCCGCACCCTCTCTCGGAAACAGCATGAAGCCGAGCATCCGGCCCATCGCCGCCCAGTAGGCGGTGACCGCGGCGACAAACGCGAACACCGGCAGCAGATCCCACGGCGCGGTCTCCCCGAACAGGCTGAGCAGCCCCATCCCGGCCGTCATCCACACCGTGACCCAGACCGTGCTGACGACTGCGCCAGGGAGCACCTCGAGCCAGATCAGCGAGGGGTCGTCGACCGGGGTGTAGAGCAGCACCTCCAGCGAGCCCTGCGCCTTCTCCCACCAGATCCCGATCGAGCTCTTGATCGATTCCAGCAGGGCGAACGACATGAAGAACAGCGGCAGCAGCAGCCCCGCCTGCAGGGCGGCGCCGCCCGCGAAGCGCTGCGCGACCTGACCGGCCACGCCGGGAAGCTGTCCGAACAGGGATGTGCCCGCCACGAGCAGCAGCACGAACGCGTTGAGATACATGACCCAGCTGAGGTCGCCCCTGCGCCACCATGAGCTCACATAGAACGGAAGCGAATGACGCAAGAGCCCGCCTTGCGAGCGCAGCGAGCCGAACATTCGCGGCGCGGGGATTCCCGAAACGACCTGTGCGATCGGAGGCCTCGTCGCGCGCGGTTCCGCGAGCGGTTCGCCCATTGCCTCGATGTACACCGACTCGAGGCTCGTTTCGCTCTCCTCGAGCTCGAGGAAAGGCGAGCCGTGCTCGGAAAGCCGGCTCTGAAACTGCGCGGCGAACGCCGCACGGTCTTTCAGAGAATCCTGCCACGGCAGCACGTAGGTGACGAGGCCGTCTGTGATGCGGTGCTCCAGCGTGTGCTCGGCCAGCCAGCGATCAAGCGCTTCGCGGTTCGATGGCGGGCTCGCGAGGCGCGCAGTGAAGCGCCGGCCCACGCCCGCCTGCCGTCTCAGCTCGTCGAGCGTGCCGTGCGTGACGATGACACCGCGCCGCATGATCGCGATGCGATCCGCCATCAGCTCTGCTTCGCTGAGGACGTGCGTCGTCACGATGAGCGCCGCGCCTCGCGCGCGCTGCTCGCCCAGGTAGCGCCGCATGTCGGCAGCCGCCACAGGGTCCAGTCCGGCCGTCGGCTCGTCGCAGAAGATCCAGTCCGGTTCGTGCAGGGTCGCGCGGATGAGCGCGACCTTCTGCGCCATGCCCCGGGAGTACGCGGCGAGCACGGTCTCGGAGCGGTCGGCAAGCTCGAAGCGCTCGAGCAGGTGCTTGATGCGCTCGGAGCGCACGGCCGCAGGAACGCCGTAGAGGTAGCCGAAATGTTCCAGATACTCGGGCGCCGTGTTGCGCCCGTACAGGCGCGCCTGGTCGGGCACCACGCCGAGCCGGGCGCGAACCTCGTCCAGCTTCTCGGGCAAGCGCAAGCCGTCGAGCTCGATCAGTCCCGAGTCCGGCCGCAGAATCCCCCCTAAGCAGCGCAGGGTGGTCGATTTGCCGGCGCCGTTCTGACCCAGGAGGACCAAGAGCTCTCCCTTGTCGACGTGCAGGTCCACGCCATCGACCGCGCGCACGTCGCCGAAGCTCTTACGCAGTCCCTCGACCCGGATCATGGCTTGACCGGCTGCGTCAGATCTTCTCGAACGAGTCCACCGGGACGACAAAGACCGTCGCGCCCCCGACCTGCACCTCGACGGGATTCGCCATGAGGAACTCGCCCGGCCCCGCGAGCGGCGGAACCGCGGTCAGGTAGCGGCTGCGTTCGTGGCAGTTCTGGCGAATGATCTGCAGCGCCTCCGCCACCTCCGAGTCATCCACGCCGATCAGCAAGGTCACGTTGCCCTGGCGGAGGAACCCGCCGGTGCTCGCGACCCGCGTCGAGCCGAGCCCGGCCTCGTTCAACGCGCTCACCGCTCGCTCGGCGTCCTCCCCTTGCACAACCGCGACGACGAGCTTCACTTGAGCGCCTCGATCAGCGGCCTCAGGCGTTCCTTGACCTCGAAGTGGATCTTGTCTCGCGACCCCGTCGCGTCCAGCCGGACGTAGCGGTCGGGCTCCGCGGCCGCGATCCGGTCGTAAGCCTCGGCGACCTTGCGGTGGAACTCGACCGACTCCTGCTCCATCCGGTCCGGGGCCTTGCCCGCCGATTCGTGTCGCCCGAGCCCGGTTTCGACCGGCCCCTCGAGCAGGAACGTCAGGTCCGGGCGCGGGAAGGTCGAAGGCCACGTCGCAGGCACGCCGCGAGCGCCTCCCTGGTATGCGAGCGTCGAGTCGTGGTACCGGTCGGCGATCACGATCTTCCCGGCGGCCAGGCCCGGCGCTATGACCTCGGCGATCAGCTGTCGCCGGGCCGCCATGAACAGGTACATCTCCGCCTCGGCGTCGATCTCGAGGCCGGCGTACAGCACCACCTCCCGGATCCGCTCGCCCAACTCGGTGCCCCCCGGCTCACGGACCACCACGGGGTCCTGAGGCGAGAGCCACTCCCCGAGCATCTCGACCTGAGTGGTCTTGCCAGACCCCTCGGTGCCTTCGAACGTGATGAAGAGGCCGCGGCCCATAAGTGTCGGGAAGTCTATCTACGCGGGTTCCTCCGGAGACGGTGTTATGCGCAGGCGGCGCTGTGGCTCCTTGCCGGTGCTGCGGGCCGAAAGCTCGTTCTCCGCGACAAGCTGGTGCTGGAGCCGTCTCAGGTAAGCGTTCTGAGGCGCGATCTCGACCGGGCGCAGGGTCGTCTTGACCGTCTTGATCGCCGCGGCGGCCTCGGCAAGCGCGCGTGTCGTGGCCTCGTCGTTCCGGTCGACCCCATAGATGCGGGAGAGCGCATCACGGACCTGTGTCACCGAGTTGCTCTTCAGGATGTGAATCGGCAGGCCGCGACTTTCTGCCTGCCGCAGGCTGTCGGGGCGCCGCCGGTAGTGGTTCTTGAGCGTGAGCACGGCGCCGGCACCGTCCAGATTGCCGAGCACCTTGACCGGCAGCTCGAGCTCCTTGATCGACTGCTCGACGTGATGCCGGCTCACGCCGTAAGGAAAGATGCCGAGCGGCTTGTTGGCCGCTTGTGGTGCGGGGGCCAGCTCCGGCGTCAGGACGACCGGGGAGTCGACGTTGGAGATGACGCGGCCCTCGCGCGTGCGCATCCGGATCTTCGGCGTGAGCAGCGGCCCGCGCAGCGCGGTGTCGACCACCTCCGCGAGCGGCATATGGATCGCCACCCTCTCGCGGTCCTGGATCTCGACCAACACGTCGAACGTGGGTGGGGCTTTGCGCTCAAGAACGGATTTCTGCGTCCCCCTGCGCCGAGCCTCCTCGTCGGAGAGGGTGACGCTCTGGATGCCGCCCAACAGGTCGTTCAGCGTCGGGTTGACCAGAAGGTTCTCGAGCGTCTGCCCGTGTGCGGTCGCGATGAGCTGCACCCCGCGCTCGGCAATCGTGCGCGCGGCTCCCGCCTCCAGCTCTGTCCCGATCTCGTCGATGACGATCACCTCGGGCATGTGGTTCTCGACCGCCTCGATCATCACCGAGTGCTGCAGCAGCGGCGTCTTCACCTGCATCCGCCTTGCTCGCCCGATGCCCGGGTGCGGGATATCGCCGTCGCCACCGATCTCGTTCGACGTGTCCACGATCACCACGCGCTTGCGCAGCTCGTCGGCGAGGAGCCGCGCACACTCGCGCAGGATCGTCGTCTTGCCGATCCCGGGACGGCCGAGGAGCAGGATGCTCTGGCCGCTTACGACGATGTCGCGGATGATCTCGCCCGTACCGGTGACCGCGCGGCCGACACGCATCGTCAGACCCGTGATTCGGCCGGAGCGGTTACGAATTGCCGAGACGCGATGCAGCGTGCGCTCGATGCCGGCGCGGTTGTCGTCGCCGAACTGCCCCACGTTGCTGGCGACATGCTCGAGGTCGGAAGCGGTCACCGTGCGGTCGGCGAGAAGCACCTCGCGTCCGGGGACGCGAGCCTCGGGTTCGCGGCCGAGGTCGAGCACGATTTCGAGCAGCTCTGTCGGGTCGGTCCGCTCGTGCAAAGCGCGCGCGAGGTCCGTGGGCAGGGCGCGAGCGAGAAGCTCGATCTCCTCGTCCCAATTGACGGCCCGTGGCGACGGGATCGAGGGCACGGGGCGGCTCATCCGAACGAGGGCACCAGTCCTTTCTCGCGAACCGGGAGGCGGACCGCAAGCTCTTTGACCAGCAACAACTGAGTCAAAAGTACGCTGAACCCACGCCCGCGGAGGGCGTCGATCATGTGCGAATCATAGTGGCGCAGGCTGGACCAGGCCGGCGACTCCGAGCCGCCCAGAAGCGATAGGCCAAAGTCCGCCAGCTCGCCCGGCAGCGGTCCTTCGGGCAGCGTCATGAAGTTCAGCGTGTCGGGCCGGGCGCCGGAGCTTCGCTCCGCTTTGACCCACCCGACGATCTCGACCCGGTCGACGACGTGCTCCTGCTTTTCAGACCCACGCGCCGCCAGGCGGCCGGTCCACTCGCCGCCGTGCAGGGCCCTCCATTCGCGATAGGTCGGTGCCTCGAGCTGCGACACGCCCTGTGGCGTCACCTTGCGGTAGAGCTGGTAGAGCATGCGGCTGTCGCCGCGCTTGACAGGCCGTGCGCCGTCTGGAAACCGGTCGGAGCGCATCTCGGGCTTGTCCGCGTACACGACGACCTCGGTCGCGTACTGGCGGAATCCCCACATCCTGAAAGCGGGTAGAAGAGGATCGCGGTCGGGCACACGGACGAACAAACGGATCGCCCCTCGCTCCAGGGCCTGGTCGCACAGGTGCTCGACGAGCGCGGGGGCCACCTCGTCGGACTCCGATCCCTCGGCCACCTGCAGGTTCAGGACCTGCAGCACCTTCGCCCGGCCAAGGTCGAGACTCAGCGGCTGTCCGGATGCCTGGATGAAGCCGACCACCTTGCCGCTTTCCTCTGCCACGTAGATCAGGGTTTCCTGCGACAGGGGCAGGAGCGCCGAGAGTGTCGAGCTGAGCAGGGACCACAGCCGCGCAGCCGGTGGAGCCGCTTCGCTGAGCCTGATGTCTGCCGACCGGTGCATCTCCTCGATGCGACCGAGGTCCATCAGTCCCGCGGCACGGACCCTCATATGCGAGTCCCCGCCATGCGGACGAACTCGCGGTGCAAGCGCAGGTCGCCCGTCAGCTCGGGATGAAAGCACAGGGCGACGATGCGGCCCTGGCGGACCGCGACCGCGCGACCGGCATGCTTCGCGATCACCTCCGCGGTTCCGGTGGACTCGATTAGCGGCGCGCGGATGAAGACGCCGGGAAAGCTCTTACCGCCTATGCCCTCGACGTCCAGCGCCGCCTCGAAGCTGTCCACCTGGCGCCCATACCCGTTGCGGCGGACCCCGATGTCCAACAGACCGAGCCCCTTCTGGTCGACCATCCCGTCGGAGACGTCACGCGCGAGGACGATCATCCCGGCGCATGTGGCGAAAGTCGCGAGGCCTCCCGAGATCGCGTGGCGTAGCGGTTCCAGCAGTCCCATTCGCTCCAGCAGCATGGTCATGGTCGTGCTCTCGCCGCCCGGCAGCACGATCCCGTCGAGACCTTCGAGGTCCTTCTGGGTCCGGACCAGCCGCGTTCGCGCGCCGGCTTTCTCGAGCGCAATCACATGCTCGGCGAATGCGCCCTGCATGGCGAGGACCCCGATGAGTGGTCGGTCCCGCGCTGGGCTTCTCAATGAGGTCGGCCGGCTCCTTCTCGGAGCGGGACTACCAGCCTCGGGCAGCGAGCAGCTCGTCCTTCGGGATGGACGGGATCTCCAGACCGTGCATCGCCTTCCCCAGCCCCGCGGAGACCTCGGCCAGGACCTCGGGCTTGTCGAAGTACGTCGTCGCCGCCACGATCGCCTTGGCACGCTTCAAGGGGTCCTCGGACTTGAAGATGCCGGAGCCGACGAAGACGCCGTCCACGCCGAGCTGCATCATCAGCGCCGCGTCAGCGGGGGTGGCGATGCCGCCCGCCGCGAAGTTCACCACCGGGAGCCGCCCGAGCTTCTGGCACTCGACGAGAACCTCGACCGGTGCGCCGATCAGCTTGGCCTCGTGGACGAGCTCGGCGTGGTTCATGCCCGCGAGCTTGCGAATGCCTGCGTTGACCGCGCGCGCGTGGCGCACGGCCTCAACGATGTTGCCTGTCCCGGCCTCGCCCTTGGTGCGGATCATCGCGGCGCCTTCTGCGATGCGACGCGTCGCCTCACCGAGGTCGCGACAACCGCATACGAATGGGACCTTGAACGTGTGCTTGTCGATGTGGTTTTCCTCGTCCGCGGGCGTGAGCACCTCGGACTCGTCGATGTAGTCGATGCCCAGAGCCTGGAGTATCTGCGCCTCCACGAAGTGGCCGATACGGCACTTGGCCATGACGGGGATGGTGACCGCCTGCATGATCGAGCGGATCAGGTCCGGGTCGGACATGCGCGCGACGCCGCCTTCCCTTCGGATGTCGGCGGGCACGCGCTCGAGCGCCATCACCGCGCACGCGCCGGCCTCCTGCGCGATGCGGGCGTGCTCAGGCGTGACGACGTCCATGATCACGCCGCCTTTGAGCATCTGGGCGAGCCCGGCCTTGACCTTGAAAGATCCCTTCACCGAGCCGTTCCCATTGCGAGCACCGTTGCGTTCGGCCACGTCCCGAATTCTACGCCGGGGTTCTCGAGGCACATTGGGCCAAACCCTCTTCTAGAACAATGCCAAGTGGACCCCGACGCGGGCTTCGACGTCCACTTTCTCCCGCCGGCCAACAGCACACCCGAAAGGCGCAGCGTCCGCTGGGGTCCCCGCGACGCAGTCGCGGGAGTGGACCCTGTCCTCACCCGCGCCTTTTAGAGCCGCTCCAGGACCAGGGTCCGCTTCGAGGCGTATTCGTGGTCAGACAGCAGGCCGTCGCGGTGGAGGCGAGTCAGCATGTCCATCTCCTCGAGCACGTCGAGCAGCGGCGCCATCGTGCGGCGCGCCAGGTAGGCCTCCGAAGCGGTCCCGGCCTCCTCGCCGCGCGCGTCGAACTCGCGGATGAAGAAGAGCGCCTTGACCGCCGAGAACGGAATCCCGAGCTTGCGAATCGGGCTGTCGCTCTGCTCGGCATGTAGGTGAAGAACGACCCCATACCGGTGCCGCTCCAGCGTCCCGTCCAGGTGGCCGCGCAGGACCTCGCCGTCGAGAAAGCGGATCGCGACCTTTCTGGTCGGCGTCTCGGAAGCCAGATCCTGGTCGCGCGGCAATTCGACCCATTTGACCGCCGTGAGCGGGATCCAGGCCGTCTCGTTGTTCTCGAGGCCCCCGGCGTCGTCGACCTCGACCAGGAAGTCGGGCTCGTCGAAATCGAGATCACGAGCCATCCCCTCGAGGGTCTCGTCGTCAAAGAAGCGCACGACTACCTTTGCCATCTCACACCTACTCTACTAACCCTCATTTCTCCACACTCCTGCGATATCCCACCCTCTATCCCACCGGCCCTGACGGCTTCGCTTTGAGTTCGCGGGGGCCCGTGGCGCGCCTCCGGCCGATCCGGCGGGCGCATTTCATGCAAACCGAGATGTGCTTGCGGACGGCGTCGGCCTGCGGGCGTCGCAGCTTGCCGGCCAGGTAAGGAGCCAGGAGAGGGACCGCCTCGTCGTGGCTCAGGTCGCCCTCGCCCTCGGCGGCAATGTACTCCTCTTTGAAGCGGAGCCTGGCGCGGTAGAGGAGCGTCTCAACGGCGCTCTCCGACATGTTGAGAGTGCGAGCGATCTGCCGGTAGCTCAGGTCCTGGAGCTCGCGAAGCGTCAGCACCAGCCGGTACTTTTCCGGCAGCCGCTGTGCCACCGCCCAGACCCGGCGGCGCGTTTCGTTCGACTCCTGGACGAGCACCGGGTCGAAGCCCTTGGAAGTCGAGGGCAGGTTGGCGAGTAGTTCACCCTCTTCGTCCTCGGTGCCGTCGTCGGCGCGCAGGTCGCGCTGGCGCCGGCGCAGCTCGTCGAAGCACAGGTTGCGGGCGACCGTGTGGATCCAGCCTCCGAAGTTGAACGAGTCGTCGACCCGGTCCAGCATGCGCAGCGCTTTCATGAAAGTCTCCTGCGCTATGTCCTCCGCCAGGAGGGCGTCGCCGAGCTTGCGGCGGACCAAGCGGTAGATGGACGCGACGTAGCGGCGGTGAAGCTCCTCGAACGCGTGAACGTCACCGTCGCGGTAGGCGCGGACCAGCTCGACGTCGGAGGGCTCTACCCCCTCCTTGGCCGGTGGAACTTCTTCGTCTACTCCCAAGCGAGTCGCCAGGATGCCCGCGTCTTGGCGCGGGTCAGCAATCGGCCTCTCATGAGCTGATCAGATTCTCTCCTTCCTCGTCGATCGTCACCACCCCAGTTCGGTGGGCTTCGGGCCCGCCCAGATCGGGGGTTTTACGCCTGTTCCCACGCACGATCCCGGCAAGCCCGGGCGACGGCGCGGGTCAACTTTTGACCGGCATCTCGCATCAGCTGCTGCAGATTGTCACCTTCCTCGTCGAGCGTCACCACGAGGGTGACGCCGAGATCCATCAACGCCTCCCAGCCTGGAGCTTTGCTCCCGGCGATCAGGAGAACCGGGATTCTAGCCTTTTTGGCGCGTTTTGCCACCTCTCCCGGCGCCTTTCCGTGCGCCGTCTGGGAATCGGCCCGCCCCTCCCCGGTGATCACGAGGCCCGCATCGGCAAGCGCTCGGTCGAGGCCTGCGGCCTCCACCACCAGTGGCGCGCCCTTGACGAGCTCCGCGCCCAGGAACGCAAGCATGCCGGCCCCGGTGCCACCCGCCGCGCCGGCGCCCGGTTCGTCGTCCACCCGCCTACCCAGGTAGCGCTCGATGACGCGGGCATAGTGGGCCAGGGCGCCGTCAAGCTCGCGGACCGCCGTGTCGTCTGCCCCCTTTTGGGGCCCGTAGATGGCGCTCGCCCCAAACGGGCCGGTGAGTGGATTGGTCACGTCGCATGCCACGCGGACGCCGATTGACCGCCAGGCCTCGTCCAGGCCCGAGCTGTCTATGCGCTCCAGCCGCGCCAGGGCCGCGCCCCCGCGGCGCAGGTCCCGGCCGGAGACGTCCAGCAGGCGGTAGCCGATCGCCTGGGCCATCCCGGAGCCGCCGTCGTTGGTCGCGGAGCCCCCGATGCCGGCGATGATCTGCCGCACACCGGCCTTCCTCACCGCCTCGAGCAGCTGGCCGAACCCGTACGTCGACGCCCTCCTAGGGTCGCGCCCGTCTTGCGATATGAGCGCCAGGCCGCTCGTCGAAGCAAGGTCGACGACGCCGGTGCGGCCGCCTTGGATCAGGCCGTAATGCGCGATGACCGGATCGCCCAGCGGCCCCTCGACCTCAACCGGGTGGAGCGTGCCGCGGTGTGCTGCGACGAGAGCGTCGACCGTGCCATCGCCGCCGTCTGCGACGGGGATCTCGACGACCTCGGCATCGGGCCAGGCCTCGCGTACGCCCTTGGCGATGGCCGCGGCCGCCCGCGAAGCCGTGAGCGTGCCCTTGAACGCGTTGGGGGCGACAACGACCTTCATCGCCGCGGCAACGTACCGTTAATAAACGGGGATCGTCCAGTCCTTGTGCTTTGGCGACTCACCGCGCACCGCGCTGAAATAGATGCTCTGCAGCTCTTGCGTGAGCTCGCCGACTTTTCCATTTCCGACCTTCCGGCGGTCCACCTCGATCACCGGCGCCACCTGCGCGCCGGTTCCGCACAGCAGCAGCTCGTCGCACGTGTACAGCTCGGTACGGTCGACGCTGCGTTCGACGACCTGCATGCCGAGCTCTTCTCGAATGATGCCCATCAGCAACATCCGGGTCACGCCTTCGAGGATGTCATCGCTGACCGGCGGCGTGACGAATACGCCGTCCTTGGCCATGAAGAGGTTCTCGGCCGATCCCTCGGAGACGTGGCCGTCGGCGGTCAAAACGATCGCCTCGTCAAAGCCCGCTTCGACCGCCTCGGACTTGGCGAGCGCCGACTGTGCGTAGGAACCCGTGATCTTGGCGCGGGCGGGCAACGACTGGTCCGGCACGCGGCGCCACGAGCTGACCATGCAGCGGATGCCGCCCTCGGTCTCGACGTAGTTGCCAAATGGGATGGCGTAGATGAAGAACCCGTAGTCGAGGTTGTGGAGGCGGACGCCGATCTCTTCGCTCGCCGTGTACAACAGCGGGCGGATGTAGACGTCCGACTTGAACTGGTTGCGACGCAGCACCTCGAGCGTGAAGTTGACCAGCTCCTCGGTGGAGTGTGGAAGGGTCATTCGCATGACGTTGGCCGACCGCCTCATTCGCTCGAAGTGCGCAGAGGCTTCGAGCACGTAGAGCTGCTCCTTCTTCGGGTTCCAGTAGGCGCGGATCCCCTCGAACACGCCGGTCCCGTAGTGGAGGGCGTGAGTCATCAGCCCCAGCCTCACGTCGTGATACCTGGCGAACTCGCCGTCGAAGAAGACCCATGTGTTCGGGTGGGCTGCCGGCTTCTTGGCGGCGGTCTTCGACTTGGTGTCCACACTCATCTCAAACTAAGTGTAGGCCCGGACCGCCCAGGCCACCCGCCCTCATGCGGGGAAGGCCCGGCATCTGTTATGAATCGGGTCTGTGAGCCTCTACGGCATCATCGCCGACCTGCGCCGCGAGCACCCGACGCCCGCCGCGAACCAGACGCTGGATGCGGTCGTGGCCGAGCTTGGCCGTACGCGGGACAACCTGAAGGACGCGGTCGCCGCTTTGACCGCCACTGCCCTGCCCCCGGGCGGCAAGCCTGTGCTGGACGAGCTGGTGGAGCGGGCGCGCGAGCAGGGCCAGGCGGACCTCGACTACGGCCCCGACCCGTACGACAAGCCGCCGCAGGAACCCCTCGACGAAGGCACGGCCGGGATCGGCGCGCTGCTGGCGCTGACGTCCGTGGCCGGCGTGGCGCTGGCCGTCGCCGCGGTCTGGATCGGCATCAACGCGATCGTCCACGCGTCCGGTGGATGAGCAGCCATGGCTGAGTTCTCGTTCGACGTCGTATCCGAGTTCAACCCCGCGGAGCTGACCAACGCCATCGACCAGGCGCGTCGCGAGGTCAGCACGCGTTTCGACTTCAAGGACACCCAGACGATCTACGACCAGCACGACGACCTGATCCTCATCGAGTCGGCGAGCGAGGAGCGCGCGAGG
>DAIPXW010000021.1:0-13165 GCA_036783075.1 Candidatus Dormiibacterota bacterium
GTACGCCTGCGCGGTGTCGAAGAAGTTGATCCCATGATCCGCAGCCCGCTGGATCGCGGCCACGGCCACCTCCTCATCGGTGGCGCCCCAGTCGCCGCCCAGCTGCCAGGTGCCGAATGCGATGGGCGAGACCTGGAGCTCGCTGCGTCCCAACCTGCTGTTCTTCATCACCGTTCTCCCTTGAGTAATTACGGACGGAACGTCTCGTATCGTATAATCGACAACGTTATGGTGGCGCGGGCTATTCCCAGGGAGATAAAGAAAGGGCGGCCCCGCAGTCGGCAGACCAACAGGGCGATCCTCAAGGCCGCAGCCGAGATCGTCATGGGCTCGGGCCTTGCCGAGATGACGATCGAGGGCGTGGCCGAGCGGGCTGGCGTCGGCAAAGCCTCGATCTATCGCCGCTGGCCCACCAAGGGGGCGTTGGCCTTCGAGGCGGTGGTCGACGCCATCCTGGCCGCTGAACCCACCCCCGACACCGGCAGCCTGGAAACCGATCTTGCGCGTGTCGCCGAGAGCTGGGTCCGGTTGTCGAACGCTCGCCGCGGTGGCCGCACGCTGGCGCATTTCATCGCAGAAGTACAGAGCGACCCGGATCTGGCGGTTGCCTGGCGCGAGCGTTTTGTGAACCGGATCCGGAGCGAACGCCGGCCCATCATCGAGCGCGCCATCGCGCGAGGCGAGATACCGTCCAGCAGCGACCCCGAGCTGATCATGGACGTTCTATACGGTCCGCTCTACCACCGCTATCTGAACGGGCATATGCCGCTCGACGAGTCGTTCGCCAGAGGCGTTGCAAGGATGGTGGCGGCGTCCGCCATGGATGGTGCCGCAGTCTAGGAGGCGCGGCGCGCCCCGGAGACATCAGGGATCAGGGCAAGTCGTCGACCGCGATCAGATGCGACACCTCAGGCGGGGGATCCGAGAGCACTTCGGCCCTTTCCTCATATTCGTGGTCGGTACCGGTGATTCGATAGCGGTGCTGGCGCAGGTGCTCATCCCACGACGGCACCACGTACAGCTCCACGAATCGGTGCGCGACCTCGCCGTCCCTGAAAAGTCCCCACTGGCTTGCGCCCGTGCGGAGCCGCGATTGTCGAACGCGAGCCATAGCCTCCAGGAAGGGCCGCTCCTTGTCGGAGGCGATCGTGTAGGTGTTCCTGACCACCACCGGCCCGCTGTCGAGCTTCGCGTCGAAGGCCAGGTGCGGCTCGGGCCAGTACGTGCCCGTCCGGCGCTCCATGCCGGCGATATCGAGAAACGGCCAAAACCGAATGCTTGCCGTCCCGGCCACCATCGCGGCGGCGGCGATGAGGAATGCCGACCTGACGCCCAGCGGCTCGGCGATCGCCCCCCACAGCAAAGCGCCGACGCCCTGCGCGCCGAACAGAACCATCTGGTACACGGACAGACCGCGGGCGCGGACCCACGCCGGCAGGAAGAGCTGAAGCTCTGCATTGATATCGGCCAGCACCGCGATCCAGGCCGCGCCAGCCGGAAGGAGCGCGATCACCGCCAGCGCCGGGTTGGGCACGATGACAATCAGCACCGACGCGAGCGCGTAGATCGCGCTTGCCGCGCCGGTCAGGTGATTCGCCGAAACGCGTGCCCTGAAACGAGGGAGGATCAGCGCACCGGCCACAGCGCCGGCGCCCAGCGCGCCAAGTAGCAGTCCGTAGCCATCGGCGCCGAGCCCAAGTCGTTGGGTGGCGACCAGCGGCAACAGCGTCCAGAGCACGCTCGCCGGGACCAGAAAAAGCGCCGCCCGGAGCAAGATCCTGCGCACGACCGGCGCGTTCAGGACGTAGCGGCTTCCGGCCCGCATAGCGGAAACAAACCGTTCCGGCAGCTCCGGAGCTCTGGCGGTTGGCGGCCGCCACGTGACGAGCACGACGGCAAAGAACACGTAAGTCAGCGCGTTGAGGCCGAACACTGCGGTCACGCCGATCCTCGCGATGAGCACGCCGGCCAGGGCTGGACCGATCAGCCGCGCCAGGTTGACGCTGATCGACCCGAGTGACGACGCTGCCCTGAGCTGATCGCGGGGGACGAGCTCTGGGACCAGAGATTGATACGCCGGGTTGGTGAACACCGAGGAGCAGCCCAGGGCGAAGGTGAAGACCAGGAGCAGAGCGGGTGGCATCTGGCCGGCGAACGTCAGGATGGTCAGGGCCCCACCAACGCACGCCATGGCCAGCTGCACGACGATCAGCAGCCGGCGCCGGTCGAAGATGTCTGCCAACGCGCCGCCGACGAGGCCGAACAGTACGTCAGGCAGAAAGTCGGCGGTCTGTACGAGAGCGACCAGGATTGCCGCGTGCGGTAGATGCACGAGCAGCCACTGCGCCCCGACCGTCTGCATCCAGGTCCCGACGTTGGCGACCAGGACGGCGATCCAGATTGCGCGGAACACGCCGACGCGCAGCGGCGACCAGGTTGAGACCGGCTTTGACGGCTCAGCCATCCGATTGACATTAAGGCTCAGGACGATTTCCAGCACGCCGAAGCGGTTTCGCGGGGTCACAAATTCCCCGACACGTCCAGCGCTTTCTGCGACGAAGCTAGCCGATCGTGATGTGGATGGGATCAGTGACGAGGAATAGACGGATACAGCCTCCTTGCGGGTCCGCGACAACCCACGGGTGGGTCACGAACGTTCCCTGGCTTTGTGTCCTGCCCGGGGCCAGATCGAAGTACTTGACTCGCTGGCCCTGGAAGTTGAGCCAGAACAACGTCAAGGTCACGGAGGTCTGATTGCTGATCGTGAAGGTGGCCGGTGTATTCGAATTGACCGAATGGCTTCCCGATTCCGCCTTGCACGATGCGTCGGCGATGGGGGCCTTGGCGACCGGGCTAGGACGGGCAGCCTGTGTTGGGGGAGCGCACATGTTCGAGCAACTCGCCAGAACGATGACGCCACAGACGAGTAGCAGACGCCTTGCCATGCGGCTTGAATTATCCGATCCGAGACCGCCAGCAGCGATATCGCGCCGCGCGCTTTGCCAAGGCCTCGGGCGGTGGCGGTGGGTACCGCGGCCGGCACGCGTCTAAGCTACGTCAGTGCCCAGAATCCCCAGCCCGTTTCGCGGTTGGCCCGGCGACCCACATGGTGAGGCATAAGGTGCAAAGAGGCCGAATCAAGTCGGCGCTGGGACTCGCCATTCTCCTGCTCATGGCCGTGGGCTGTTCAGGGACAGCGGAGCCTGCAGGTTCGTCACCTTCGTCCCAAACCGCAAGTTGCACATTGACGTCGACGGTCGACCCCTACGATGGCTTCCACATCGGAGTGCCCGACGGTTGGAACGTCTTCACCCTCGATGGCATGATCTTCGTCTCCAAGGACCCGGCCTCAACAGAAACGACGGTCGTGCGACCAGGATTGCTGACTACCGGACTCACCCCCGCGGAATACTTTGCCACCGCAATCGACAAGTTGGATCAACATCTCTTGCTGGCCGGCATGACGATGGCCACCGTATCGCCGAACCTTCCTTCCCAGCTGCCCACCGCGACGCTGCACCTGCAGTCAGGTCAAGGTCCGCTGGTCGGTCAGGCACACGTCGCGATTCTGCCCTATCCGACCGCCCACGGGTCGTCCATCATCGTCCTTGTCGCCTCCTGGGCGCCGGCTCCTCAGTTCGCCGCGGACAGCACCTTGCTGGCCGGCATCGGGACGTGCTACGGACCCCAGTCAGGGACGCTGTATCGGATCGTGCGAGACCAGGTGTTCACCTACTCGATTCCGACTGGATGGCAACCCAGGAATGAGACGCAGGACACCATCGACATTGGCTTGGGGAACGACACCGTGGTCAGCTATGCCAACACATTTGCGGCGCTGAGCACCGGCGTCAACTCTCCGCAGACACTCCTGACCTGGGCCTTCGGCAAGATCGGCATCCGGGTCGATCAGACGCTGTTCGCCACGAAACTGCCCGATCAGCCTCTGTCGGGGGGCGCCGTCCAGGGACAGGAATACGTGGAGTTCACCGGCACCCTCAACGACGGCAGCGCTATCCATGGTCTGGTCAACGTCGTGAGCACGTCCGGTCCCGGCGGAACCGGCGGAGTCATACGACTGGGGGTTGCCCCCGCGAGCCAGTGGAACTCCGTCAACGGTGCACTCATCCACATCATGTTCAGCATCGAGCACAGCATCACGCAGGATCTCCAGCAATACGAACAGCTCAGCCGGCAGTGGCAGGCATTCGGCCAACAGGTGCAGGGATTCGACTACGCCCTGACGGGTGTGGATCTCGTCAACGACCCGACCACAGGCGCGACCTTTGAGGCGCCGTACAACACCTACAGTCGAAGCGGACCCGATGGCCCCGGGTACTACTCGCCGGCGGGCACCAAACTCACGGTCCAGACCCCGTAACGGCGTCGCAAGGCCCGCGGTCGATGCGCAGGTGACCTCGGACCGTCGCAAGCGCCTCTGGTTCGCGGCGCTGCTCGGTCTGGTGATCGGAGCTGCGCTGGCGATCCCTGTGCTCGTGCCGATCGACTCCGTCTCCGGTCTCCAGCTGTCGGCCGGCGACGCAGTCTTCGCGAGCGAAAGGGGACCGCAGCTCGGCTTCTTCACGCATCGCCAGGACGTCGTCATCGTGACTGTTGACGTTCCAACGATCAGCGAGATGGGTAACCCGACTCCTACCACCGACGTGGCGCTTTACCGGGCGCTGCTTGAGCAGGGAGCAACCGTTGTCGGTGACCCCCGTGCGATGACCAACCCGGATGACGCCACCACGATCGTGAAGGGACTGGAGCAGGTCAACGGAGCCGCCGGACGCGTATTTCGAAACATCGAGCTCCCATCCAGCAACCCTCCGATCCTCACCGACGTGGAAAAGATGGATTACGTGGCAGCCGACCTCACCTACACCGACGCCGCGAGTGACGTCAACCACACGGTGCGCTACTACCCGCTGATCTCCTGGGATGCCGATCACCACTTCGACGAGACACTGGTATTGAAGATGTCCCGAGTCGCGCTCGGCACGCCACTCACGGCGAACACCCTGCTACTGGCCCGCAACGCAGGAATCGCGGGTCTGTGGTTTCGTCTGACGCTCAAACCAAGCCAGATAACAGGTGCCCTTCGGGCTGCGGTTGACGTCCCGCCCGCGCCCTATCCGTTGGGGGCCGGACATCAAATTCCCTGGGTCGTCCATCCTTCCGTGCAGGAGTCGGCTCTCGTCTTGCCCGCGGCGATCTGGATCAAGTACCGTTCGGCTCCAGGTTCCGCTCCCGACCTCCCGGTTTACCCGCACTATTCATATGTAGACGCGCTCCACGGCAACCTGCCCCCCGGAGCGCTTAAGGGCAAGCTGGTGCTGATCGACGACGTCGGCAGCACTCTCTCAGTACCGACTGCCACTCGTGACGAGACTTTGGCCGAACTAGACGGGCAGGTGCTGGAGGAGGTCCTGGACGGCACATACCTCCAACCGGAATCGGCGCTGATCGCCGCCCCAGCGGTCTTTCTCCTCGCGCTGATCGGAAGCTTTGCCTTCGCCCTTGGAGGCCTGGCGAGAGCACTTGGGGCAGCGGGCGTGGCCCTGGCCGCATACCTTGTGGTGAGCACCATCCTCTACCGCTGGGGGACCTTCCCAGATCTCGTTTTGGCGCCGGCCGCGCTCTTGACGGCGTCGGCTGCGAGCGGCGGTCGCCGCTACGTTCAGGAGACTCTGGAAAGGCGCCGCATCTACGACCTGTTCGGGCGCTACGTGCCGCGGACGGTGGTCGCCGAGTTGGTTCGAAGGCCGGCCGACAGAGCCCTGGCTTTGGGCGGCGACAAGCGTGAGCTGACCGTACTGTTCGCGGACGTTCGCGGCTTCACCAGCTTCTCGGACCATCTACCTCCGGAAGAGGTGCTCGGCCAGCTGAATGGCGTGCTCCGATCGCTGGTGGAGGCGGCGTTCGAGGAGGAAGGCACCGTCGACAAATACATCGGCGACGCGGTCATGGTGCTGTTCAATGCGCCGCTCGAACAGACCGACCATCGCGAGCGAGCCGTGAGGACGGCGTTGAAGATGCAGGCGGCTCTGGCCGGCAGCCGGCTCTCGGTTGGTGTCGGCATCCACTCCGGGATTGCCGTGGTCGGCAACGTCGGGACGGCCGAGCGTCTGGAGTACACCGCGATCGGCAGCACAGTCAACATGGCGGCTCGGCTTTGCGAGTCGGCGGGCAAGGGCGACATCATCGTCTCGGAGGATTTCCGGGCCAGGTTGGGCGACAGAATCGAGGCGGAGGTGAGAGGCCCGATCCTGGTCAAGGGCATTGACCGCGAGCTCGTGACGTACAGGGTGACAGGGCTTGGAGGCCCCAAAGTCGGACCACCTCTCCGGGTCTAGGCGGATTGGTGCACCGATTCGATCTGGTTGGCTGCGCCGCGCTACCGGCAAGGTCGATCCAGGTGGTTCAGGCTATCTATCGTGGGTCTTGCGCCTCGACAACAGGAGTGTATGGTGGCCATAGCGGACCGCTCCCCAGCCCGTTACATCTTTGAGCTGAATAGGCGGAAATGCCGAGCGGCCCGCTTGACTCCCGACGCATGTGTCCCGCGCCAACTCGACAGGGACCATCGGTGGTGAGAATGGGTAGGGCCGCGCATTCCAGATGTAACCCTGTCTAGTACGCGTCTGATAGCTTCGGTTCCGTGGCCTTCTCCTGGGAGTGGCTGCCAACCAGCCCTTAGCAGAGGTTTGATCCGATCGTGATGCGAACGGCTGACAGTAGGAGCGTGGATTCGTGACTGGAGACGGGCCCGTTCTCGAGTGCAGCGGCCTCCGGCGACGGTTCGGTGAGATCCAGGCCGTGGACGGAGTCAGCTTTCACATCGAGCCGGGCGAAACGTACGGACTCCTCGGACCCAACGGTGCAGGGAAGACCACGACGATATCGATTGTCGTCGGGCTCCTCGGACGGGACGAGGGTGAGGTCATCGTGAGCGGCCAGCCGATGACCACGCGAAGCATTCGACTGAAAGCGACCATCGGATACGTACCGCAGGATCTCGCAATCTATCCCGACCTTAGCGGGCGCGAAAACCTCGTCTTCTTTGCCCGCCTCTATGGAATGTCCAACTCCGAGGCGAAGAACCGGGCGAACGAGGTGCTCGAAACGATCGGTCTGTCGGACCGGGCGGGGGACCAGACGAAGAAATACTCGGGCGGGATGAAGCGCCGGCTGAATGTCGGCATCGGCCTCCTCAATCGACCGAAGCTCTTGATCCTTGACGAACCGACGGTGGGTGTGGATCCGCAGAGCCGCAACGCCATCCTCGAGAGCGTCGAACAGCTGTCGACTGCTGGGATGGCAGTGCTCTACACCACGCACTACATGGAAGAGGCGGAACGGTTGTGCGACCGCGTAGGGATCATCGACCACGGCAAACTGATCGCCGAGGGCACGCGTCGCGAGCTGGTCAGCCTGGTTGGTGAGCGGGATCGGGTGACTCTTTCCGCGACGGGCGACATCTCCAAAGCGCTCCACGCACTTCGGGCCGTGCCCTGGATCCACACTGCGGATGCAAGCGCAGATGGCATCGATCTGGTCGTCGAGGACGCGCGCGCGCGATTGCCTGCCATCCTGCAAGAGGCGGCGGCCGCCGGCGCGGCGATCAAGACGGTTGAAGTGGCCGAGCCAGACCTCGAGGCGGTGTTCCTTCATCTGACCGGCCGCGGACTGCGGGACTGAGAGGCGGCCGGCATGCGCGCCGCAGTGCTGATCGCGACCAAGGACTTGAAGCAGCGGATCCGTGACCGCTCGGCAATCCTCATCGCGATAGTGGCTCCGCTCGTTTTGGCTTTCATCTTCAACGCGATCTTCAGCGGGATCGGCGGAGGTTCCAACGCGATCAAGCTCGGATATGTCGATCTAGACGGCGGGCCGGTTGCGCAGACGTTCGTCCAGCAGGTGCTCGGGGCCGTGAACCAGAGCGGGCTGATCTCGGTTCGGTCCGAGCCGAAGGTGGCCGCCGCACGATCGCTGGTCGCCGACGGGACTCTTAACGCGGCCATCGTGATCCCGACCGACTTCTCGCAGGCGGTTCAATCGGACGGGCCGGCGTCGATGCAGGTGATCGGGAACGTCGATTCCCCGATCTCGACTCAGATCGCCCGGTCGATTGCCGAGGGCTACGCGGCCGAGTTGAACAGAGTCCGGCTGTCCGTGGCCACCGTTGCCGCCGGCAGTTCGGGCGCTCTGAGTCCCGACCAGATCAGCGCGATCGCGGCCAGGGCGGCCGCAGTCCAGGCACCTGTCGCGGTCCAGGACGTATCGAGCAAGACCAAGCAGCTCGACGCGAAATCCTTCTACGCCGCCGGAATGGCGGTGTTCTTCCTGTTCTTCACAGTCCAGTTCGGCGTGACGAGCCTCCTCGAGGAGCGCTCCGACGGTACGCTGGCCCGTCTCCTGGCAGCACCGATCACTCGCACCTCGATCCTCTTGGGGAAAGTGCTCACGAGCTTCCTCGTGGGGGCCGTGAGCATGGCCGTGCTGGCGATTGCCACGAGCCTTCTGTTCGGAGCGTCGTGGGGCAATCCGATTGGAGTTGCGATCCTCGGCGTGGCCGCGATCCTCTCGGCAACCGGCATCACGGCGCTGGTGGCCAGTGTCGCCCGTAACGCAGAACAAGCGGGGAACTGGCAGACGATCGTCGGCGTTGTCCTCGGACTCTTGGGAGGAACGTTCTTCCCTGTGTCGCTGGCCCCGGGCATCCTTTCGACGCTCACTTTCATCGCGCCGCAAGCATGGTTCCTTCGAGGCCTCGGTGATTTGCGGGGTGGCGATCTATCCGTGATTTGGATTCCGACGATGGCGATGCTTGGATTCGCTGCAGTCACCGGTGCCGTTGCCATCACCCGGATCAGGCGGATGCCGGAGTTCTGAGAATGAAGGCTCTGGTGATCGCCACCACAAACCTGCGACGGACCTTCCGGGTGCGGACGAACTTCTTCCTCGTCTTCGTCTTTCCACTGCTACTGATCCTGGTGCTTGGCGAGACCTTCGGCAACGCTTCCGAGCCTCGAGTCGGGCTTGTCTACGGTGGATCGGGCCCCCTTGGCGGAGCTCTGGTCAGGGCGCTGGACGCGACGCCCGCCATGCAGGTCGTCCCGGTCGCCGATGCCGGGTCGTTGCAGTCCCAGGTCGAACGCGGCAATCTCAACGCGGGGATCGTGATCCCTTCAACCTACGACGCAGCAATCCGCGGCGGGCACAGCGTGGTGATCAGCTACGTCGCCCGTCCGGACCAGTTCGCCCAGCAGCTGTCCGAGACCATCCGCGGGGTGGTGGCCCGACAGGCGGCGGTGCTTGGTGCGGCGCAGTTCGCGGTGACCGAGAACTCGGCGTCGACGTTCGATACCGGCTTTGCCAGCGCAACTCAAGCGTCTCGCCTCGCACCTGCGGTCTCGGTGACCGAGACGATCGCCGGTACATCCATGTTCTCCCAAACTGTGGGCCAGTTCGCCCAGGGAGCGTGGACTCAGCTCCTCCTTTTCGTATTCCTCAATGCCCTGATGGGCGGCTCGGTCGCCCTTATCGAGACGCGGCGACTTGGCCTGTCACGCCGGATGCTGGTGACACCCACATCGGCAGGCACGATCATCTGGGGCGAGGTGCTGAGCCGGCTCCTGGTCGGAATCATCCAGGCGGCGGTGATCATCTTCGGCTCGGCGGCGGTGTTCGGGGTGAAATGGGGCCAGCCCGCCGGCGTGGCCGCCGTCGTCATCTTGTTCACTCTCGTCTCGGCCGGCGCCGCCGTGTTTCTCGGATCCTTGTTGCGAAGCCCGCAGCAGGCGGCGGGTGTGTCGCTGATCCTTGGGCTTGGGCTCGCCGCAGTGGGCGGCTCGATGGTTCCGCTGGAGGTCTTTCCGCCCACGATGCAAAGGATCGCCCACATAACCCCTCATGCCTGGGCGAATGACGCGTTCGCCCAACTGGTCGCCAACGGCGCGTCGATCACGGGAATCCTTCCGCAATTGGGTGTGCTGGCTGGATTCGCTGCGGCCCTGTTGATGCTGGCGACTTGGCGGCTTCATCGGGTGCTCACTGCGTAGCCGAACGCGATCGCTCATCTCGCGGTTGAGCGCGACGCGGCTATGGCCAGGCAACTCCCGCGCGCAGATGCCATCATGCAGCCGTGGCTTGCAGTCACGTGGATCAGATCCGCGATGTTCAGCCTCGAACGCCCCGAGGGTGTGCGGAATGCCTTGAGTCGGGAGACCATTGGGTACATCTCCGCCTGTGCATGTCGTGCGGGCATGTCGGCTGCTGCGATGACTCAAAGAACAGGCACGCCCGGCAGCACTACCACGCTGACGGGCATCCGATCGTCAGGTCGTTCGAGCCCGGCGAACGCTGGCTTTACTGCTTCGCCGACGACTTCCTGATCGGCGAAGCGTAAAGGGGAGCGTGGATGGCAGTTCGGGGGTACGTCGCTGACACGATTGCCGGCTTCGAGGACCGGGCTCGCCGAAGGGCGTTGATGGCCGCCCCCGACGGTCGTTTGAGCTCATCGGTCCCTCATCCGCCGGCGTGATGCTCCCGACCGGCACGGTCACCTTCCTGTTCACCGACATCGAAGCGTCGACCCGACTGATGGTCGAGCTTGGCGACCGGTATCCGGATCTGCAGATGCGCCATCACGCCATCCTTCGCTCCGCGTTCCAGAGCCAGGCTGGTCACGAGCTTCGCACGGAAGGCGACTCGTTCTTCTGCGTCTTCGCCAGCGCTGTCGACGCCTGCCAGGCGGCAGCGGCGGCGCAGCGCGGATTCGCGGAAGAAGCGTGGCCCGAGGGAGCGGCAATCCGTGTTCGAATCGGCCTGCACACCGGCGAGGCGCCTCTCATGGGCAACGAGTACATCGGACTGGATGTCCACCATGCGGCGCGTATCGCAGGTGCGGCGCACGGAGGCCAGGTGTTGGTTTCGGACACGACTCGTTCATTAGTTCAGGACAGCCTGCCGCCCGAGCTGACCCTGAGGGACCTTGGGGTGCATCGGCTCAAAGACCTGGCCCGGTCGGAGCGCGTGTTTCAACTGGTGATCGAGGGGCTGCCCAGCACATTCCCAACTCTGAAGACGCTCGATGCGACACCAAACAACCTACCCACGCAGCTGACCAGCTTCATCGGGCGCTCGGCGGTTGTCACCGAGGCGGAGCGACTGCTCCAAACCACCCGTCTGCTAACCCTGACTGGTCCCGGCGGGATCGGCAAAACGCGGTTGAGCTTGCAGATCGCGGCCGATATGGTCGGCCACTTTCCGGACGGCGTCTACTTCGTTCCGCTGTCGGCGGTTCGCGACGCAGACCTGGTTCCGTCCGGGATTGCCCAGGTGCTCGGCATCCCGCTCACGGGGAGCCGGCTTCCGATGGAAGGCTTGATCGACTACCTCCGTGACAGGAAGGTCCTCCTGGTCATGGACAATTTCGAGCAGCTGCTGCCGGCTGCCGCCGCAGTTCCAAATGAGCTCCTTCAATCGAGCGCCGGTCTCAAAGTGATCGTCAGCAGCCGCTCCCCGCTCCATGCCTACGGGGAGCAGGAGTTCGCGGTCCAGCCCCTCCTACTTCCCGACCTCAGAACCGCACCTTCGCTCGATGCGCTGTCCCAGTACGAAGCGGTCAAGCTGTTCATCGAAAGGGCACTCGCGGCCAAGCCTGACTTCCAAGCGACGAATCAGAACGCACCCGCCATCGCGGGAATCTGCGAGCGGGTCGACGGTTTGCCGCTTGCGATCGAGCTGGCCGCCGCGAGGGTCAAGCTTTTCTCTCCACAGGCGCTTCTCGGTCGCCTGGAGAAGAGCCTGACCGCCTTAGGGTCCGGCCCGCGTGATATGCCCGGCCGGCAGCAGACGTTGCAGGCTGCCATCGCCTGGAGCTACGACATGTTGCACGAGCCGCAACGGCGGTTGCTGGCCAGGTTCTCGGTGTTCGCACGTGGTGCTGGACTCGAGCAGATCGAAGCCGTGTGCGGGCCGGAGAAAGAGCTCGGCCTGGATGTGCTCACCGGACTGGAGGAGCTGGCCGACCAGAGCCTGCTTCGCCGCATGCCGGACTTCGATGAGCCCCGTCTGTTGATGTTGCAGACGATCCGGGACTTCGCAACCGAGCAACTCGAGCAGAGCGGCGAGGAACATTTAATGCGGGACCGCCACGCGGCCGCGTTCCTGGTTCTTGCGGAGGCGACTGAGCCACGTCTCTTCAGTGACGAGCAGAAGGCGCTCCTGGAAATGCTGGAACGGGACCACGACAACTTCCGGGCGGCTCTCGACTGGTGCGTCGCGCGCGGCGACGCGGAGCGCGCGATGTCTCTGGGCGCGGCGTTGTGGCGTTTCTGGCAGATGCGTGGTCACCTTCGCGAAGGCCGTGCAAGGATGAAAGAGGTGCTCGCGCTCCCGGGCGCCGAAGGGTATTCAAAGGCGCTCCGCCGGGCGCTGGAAGCCGCGGGCGGGATCGCCTACTGGCAGGGCGACATGCGGGCGGCGGAAGCCTTTTACGTCGAGTGCCTCGAGCTCGCGCGAAGATCGGGGGAGCTGCCGGAGATCGCAAACGCGATCTACAACGCGGCATTCCCTTTCTCAGTCGACAAGGCGGATCTTCCCCAAGCCCACCGCCTCTTCGACGAGGCCCTGCCCATGTTCCGCGAGCTCGGCGACGAAGCAAAGGCAGCGCGATGCCTATGGGGGATCGGATTCTGCTTCTACTTCGAGGAGACCACGGACGCGGCGATTCCGCCCCTCGAAGAGGCCATCAAGATCCAGCGAGGGCTGGGTGATCGTTTCGGGCTGGGATGGTCGCTGCATACGCGCTCGCTGGTTGCCATGAAGCTGCTCGATGCGGCTACCGCCAGGCGGCTCAACCGCGAGGCGCTGGGCCTCTTCCAGGAGACCGGGGACGTTTCGGGACTTGTCGTGCTGCTCGACGACTCGGCGCAGGTGTCTCGCCTGGAAGGCGACATGGTGCGGGCCACCCGATTGGCGGCCGCGGCAGCGGCCCACCAGGCCGCCAGCGGGGCAGAGCTTGGCACGGTCCTCAAAGACATGGAGGGCTGGAGCTCGGACCTGGCCGGGGTCGACCAGGCTCTCGTCAAAGCGCTGGCCGAAGGCCGCGCGATGAGTCTTGACCAGGCGGTCGCGTACGCGCTGGAACAGCCGCCTG
>DAIPXW010000022.1:0-13012 GCA_036783075.1 Candidatus Dormiibacterota bacterium
CGCAAGCTTGAGTACGAACAGCGCCTCGCCCGAGGCGCGGAGCAGCGCCGACAGCCCGATGGCCGTGGCCGTGACCCAGCACGCCAGGGCGACAGCGATACCGGTGGTCGTCAGCACCACCCCGCGCCTGCCGTGGGCCAGCGCGTTCTTCGTCACGACCGCCATGTCAGGCCCGGGCGTGACCGCAAGCAGAAGCGAGACGCCGGCGAACGCGAGAAGCTCGGTGTCCATGCTGCGTTACTGCGCCCAGCGGAACTCGGTGCACAGGTAGTCGAACTCCTGGCCTTCAGGGATTCCGTTGGGCGAGTTCTTCGGGTCGGCGGGGTCGGCGGCGAAAACCACTACGGTGACGCCTCCCCTCGTCGCGACGATGACCGCGAACCGCACCTTGGTCGCGGTGGAGCCGGCACCGACGAGGTTGGCTGCATAGACCGCACCGATCCCGTCCTGGTCGCCGATGTGTGCGCCTTTCAGGGTCGAGACAAGCGCGACGTCCTGCCACTGAGCTGTGGGCAGCGAGGACACAGCGCTCTGCAGCGCGACGTCCAGGGGCTGGGTCGCCCTCATGCCGACCACCTGGACCTGGCCGATCTTGGTGCCGAGCGTGATCCCGTTGGCATCCTGGTTGCGCACGGTCCAGCTCGAGACGTAGTCGACCTCGTACTTGTACGCGGCGCTCCGGTAGGTGCTTGATTCCGGCAGCGGGGTCACGATCCTGGGCGCGCAGTTGGCGGTGCACGTGGTGTGGTTTCCGCCGAAGACTCGCGAGACCGCAAACGCGCTCACCGCCACGGTGACGATGGCGAGGATCAGCAGGAGCCCGCCCGCCACCGCGATCTGGGACAGCTTGAACTGGCGCGTGGACGGGTAGGCGACCGGGTGCGCCATCGGGTAGCTGTAGACGGGCGCGGGCATCGCAGCCTGCGCGACCTGCGGCGTGCCGCAGCGGCCGCAGAATGCCGCCCCCGGCGCGAGCTGCGCTCCGCACCGGCCGCAGAAACGGATCGCGGCGGCCACTTCCATCACCTACCGGGGTCCCCGCCCCGTAGGCGCGGGGCCGCCCGTGAACGTGGTGCGAGGCGTGGTCCGCCCGTGCTTCGAGCCCGCGGCGCGCGCCGCGCCACAGGATGGGCAAAACGCCATCGTCGGGACCATGCGATGACACTCCGGACATGGCGAGTCGGGCCCGATCTCGTGCTCGGCTCCTTCCACCAGCAGCGCCTGGTGGATGACGAGCCGGACGAAGAGCAGCAACGCGAGCGTCGCGATCAGGCGTATCGCCACCTCGGCGACGAGGTCGGGCACGCTGAAGCTGATCATGGCGAGAGCCACCTGTGCACCGACGGCGACGATCACGGTGGCCAGGATGCTCGCGGTCCACGGCCTGCCCGCGCGGCGGCGGTCGTACCGCTGGAGCCAGATCGCCGCGGTGACGAGCGCCGTCGTGTTGGCGTTGACCAGCGAGACGAGGATTCCAGTGCGGAGCAGCCGCAAAGACCAGTCGAGGGGAGCGCCGCTCGCCACCAGAGGCCCGCTGATCAAAGGCCAGATCGCCGTCAGCGAGCTGGCCAGCGTGAAACCGAGCGCCGAGGCCGCGCCGAACGTCAGGCCGTCGAGCGGCTCGCGGAACCGCCTCCTGAACAGGTACAGGAACAGGGGCCCGGCCAGCATCAGCGCCTGGGCCACGATCGGGACGGCCACGGTGGCGAGGACGAACGCGTTGTCCCTGTCGCCTGTCAGGTTCAGCTGCGAAACGGCCGCGCCCGAGAACGACGTGAAGAGGTAGCCCAGGATCGCCCCGGCCCCCATGGTCGCGCCGATCACGACCCAGGGCTCGCTCTCGTAGACCTCGACCTCGTACAGGTACAGCAGGTAGAGCACCGGCAGGAGGAACGTCGCCGCCACCGCGGCGGGAGCGAAAAGGTGAAGCGCGGCGAGTAGGAGCACGGCCGCGCCGCCGGCGAGGAGCGCCCACCGAAACGGGCCGCCGCGGCGGTGAGGAAGGTGTGGGAACAGCGTGCTGATGATCGAGAGGTGCGCCACGTGCTCGGTCGGCACCGCGGCAAACGCGTGCGTGCGTGTCGCGCTGGCCATCGTCAGGTGGGCGCCGCAATGGCCGCAGAAATCACCCGCCGGGACGGCGTTGCCGCAGTGCGGACAGTTGACGAGGGGAGGGCCTTCGAGCGGCCGCGCCCCTGTCTCGCCCGCACGCCGGCCAGGGCTCTGCCGGCGGTCGGGACCGCGGTCCTTCATCCGCCGCCTCCCTTGAGGTAGAGGATCCAAGCCGCGTCCATCGCCGCGGCGTTCATGCTGCCCCAGCCGGTCGCGAAATCCCAACCGGTGCCCGCGTCGTAAGCGAGGTTGTTGCCGGTGGTCACGTCGTGGAACGGCTTGGCCGGCAGCGTGGCCTGGTTGGCGCCCATCCAATAGAGGGCCGGGTTGGCGAAGCCGACCTCGTGGTGTCCTTTCTGGACGAGGTCCTGGTTGATGAGAGCTATGGTGGCGGCCCACAGAGGAGTCGCCGCTGACGTGCCGCCCGCCTGGCCCTCTCGACCGCCGAACACGATGTGAAAGCCCGTCGAGGGGTCCGCGTCCGCGGAGACGTCCGGAACCTGGCGCAGCCCATGGCCTGCCGCCTGCGCGACGGACTTCTGATAGCCGGGCAGGGGGTAGAACCGGCTGGGGCCGCCGCCGGTCCCACTCTCGTCGAGCGGGCTGCTCCACGCGGTCTCCTTGAAGTAGACGCCCTGCTGCGACTCGAACACGCTCGTCCCGCCGACGGCGGTGACGGTTGGCAGGGTGGAGGGAAAGCTGCCCGCCGGCTCCTGGCCCACACCACACGTGTATGCGCCGTTGTCCCCGGTCGCCACGAAGTGGGACATGCCCACCGCGACGGCCCTGTCCTCGATGCTCGCGTAGGCGTCGCGGTGTCCCGGCGGAGTGTCTGTCTCACAGGCCCCGAGACTCTCCGAGATGATCGATCCGAGGTGGTCGGTGACCATCTGGTCGAAGGCGCGGTCGCCGTGTCCGAAATCCGCGGCCGAAAGGTAGACGACGAGCTTCGCCCTGGGCGCGACCTCGTGGATGATCTCGAGGTCGAGCACGGTCTCGCCCTGCGGCTTTTCAGGGGTGCCCCAGCTCGGGTCGCGCTTGACCTGAACCAGGCTGTCGAACGAGGGCAGGTTGAACTCCGCCGCGAACTTGTTCAGGTCGACAAGGTTGGGGAGGTCGTCGATCTCGGGAAGCAAGATCGTCTGGCCGGTGCCGTCGAGGCCCGCGTCGCGCAGCGGCTTCAAGTTGTAGAACTGCAGCACGTCAGCCGGTGTGAGGCCGCCGCTGCGCACCGCGAAGGTGCGGGCACGCCGGTAGTCGTCCAGGCCGCTGACGCTGTTCGCGACGGCTGAGATCGGAGCCGGGATCCGGGGCTGGTCCAGCGACGCGTAGAAGATCGTGCCGTCGGCGAGGCGGTAGCTCTCGATGTCGACCTGCAGCAGCGCTGAGGCCAGCGGCGCTGCGCCGTCGGCGGCGATCAAGCCGGAGCCCTGTGTCCACGTGGCCTCGAATCCGAGACCTCGGAGCGCAACGACCGCCGCCTGTGCCTGGGCAGGGTCAGGACCGAACTCGGCGGAGTACTGCTGCGACGTGACGGTTCGGCCGGACGCGATCAGAGCCGCGAGGCGATCCGTGTTCCGGACCTTGAGCCCAAAGCTCAGGGACACGGTCGTCGCCGCGCCCGCCGGCCCGAGATGCTTTGCGCTGCTGATCGCCGCGGCCAGAGTGGGAGGTGCTGGCGAGGGCGCGATCCCGATCGCCGCCTGGCGCAAAGGTGTGGGGGTGGGCGAGGAGCACGCATCGAGCCCGACCGTGAGCATCAGCGCCCCCGCGAGAAACAAAGCGACTCCTGACCTCACTTGAATACAGCTTCCCAGACCTCGGCCACGAAAGCCACCTCAAACCCCAGCTTGTCGTACGCGTCGAAGGCGCGGGTCTGGTTCCAACCGTCGACGTAGAGCGACGCGTGGCGGGCGCCGGCGGCGCGCAGCCGCAGCATGCCTTCGGCCACCAGCCAGCTCGCCAGGCCGCGGCGCCGATGCTCGGGAAGCGTGCCGACCGAGCTGACCAGGCCGACGGGCTGCGGCCGCCGGTCTCCCGTGTACGTCACCACCTGGCAGAGCGCCAGGGCCGCGGGCTCACCAGCGGCCGTGACGGCCATCAGGCATAGCCCGGCCTGCTTGCCGGCTGTGAGCTCCTCCTCGGACCGAGGCGAGAACCGCCAGTGGTCCGCGAACGAGCGGTTGTGCATCTCCGCCCAGGGTCCGGGCACGCGCGACCCATCCAGCAGCCTGTACCCGTCCACCGCCGCGGGTGGGGCCAGGTCGCCGCCAAGGCCGCGATCCATCCGCAACCACGGGCGGACCATCTCCAGGCCGAGAGCGCTGAGCTCGTGGCCGTGACCAGGACCGACCCAGACCTGCGCCGCCGCGGCGCCCGCCGCCCGTGACAGCTGCAGTGCCCACCTCACCAGCTCGCCCATCGCCCGCGCGGATCCTTCTTGCGTCGCGGCTGGATCGATGCGCGCGACGACGCCTTCACGGGTGGGCCGGCTGCTCACCAGCACCGCCGCCGCAAGCCCTCCTTCGCCATCCTCCAGGACGCGTGATTTCGCCGCCCAGTCGAACTGGGCGAGCAGGCTCTTGAGGTGGATCTCGCGCGGAACGCTGTCCCGCGTGCCCCCGCGCACCTCCGCGTACCACAGCTCGGTGAGGGCCTCGAGGTCGGCCGGACGGCCGGGCCGGATGGTCATGCCGTCGCTCGCGCCACCACCTCGTGCACGTCCGGGAACGCACGGCGGATCATCTCCTCCAGCTCGGTCTCGATGCGATGTGCGTACTCCAGGTTCACGTCGCCCGCGACCTCGGCCACGATGTGAGCGTGGATCCGCTGGTGCCTGTCGCTCAGCTCGACGTCCACGCAACGGAGCACCTCGGGGTGCGCCGCGACGATCTCCCTCATCCGCGCTACGAGCTGCGCGCGCCGCGCGGTCACGTCCTCTCCTCGGACGACGTGGGGTTCCATCGGTTCAAGGTGGACGTCGATGCGCGTCGCCTCCGGCAGCTCGGTCCGGAGCGCCTCCTCGAGTGCCCCGCTCGCGCGCGATGCGGTGGCGAGGGTCATGTCTCCCGGCAGCTTCGCGTGCATCGTCAGGTGAAGCGAACCATCAGCCTCGCGCTCAACCGTCACGTTGTGCAGGTCGCGGACCCGCCCGTTTCGCGCGGCGGCCGCATGAATGCGCTCGACCAGGTCGCCCTCGCGCTCCTGCCCTTCGACAAGCACGGAGAGGTCCAGCGTGGGCAGCACGGTGCGCGCCCGGTGCTTCACATCCTCTGCGAGGGCGCCGGCGGCTTCGAGGGAGAGCATGCGCGCGGTGGCGATGCTGGCGTCCCCGATCAGGTTGGGCCCCGAGCGGCGGACACGGACCGAACGGACCTCGCGCACCCCGTCCAAGTCCTGGATCGCAGCCCGCAGCTGCTTTTCGGCACCTGACGCGGAGCGGTCGATGAGGATGTCGCCGGACCGCCAGGCCAGCTGGGCGGCCGCGCGGGCGATGATCCCCGCGACCAGCAGAGCAGCGACCGAGTCAGCCCATATGAATCCGAGCCGCACCCCCACCAGGCCGATCAGCACGCCGACCGTCGCCAGCACGTCGGTCAGCCGGTTCGTCGCGTCCGCCAGCATCGCTTCGCTGGAAGCCAGACGGCCTACCCGGCGCAGGATCCCCGCACGTCCGGCCTCGATGACCAGCGTCGCGGCGAGAAGTGCGAACGCGTAGCCGGCCGGGTTGACGTTCGCTCCCCCGCCGGCGAGGCGCCGCACCGCTTCGAAGGCGATGCCTGCAGCGGTGATCAGCAGCAGCACGCCTTCGGCGAAAGCGGCGAGGTTTTCCGCCCGGCCGTGACCGTAGGGGTGCTCCGTGTCGGCAGGCTTGCGCGAGGTCCGGACCGCGACCAGCGTGAAACCGCTCGCGGCCAGGTCGAGCAGCGAGTGGACCGCCTCGCTGAGGATGCCGAGGCTTCCGGTCAGGAGGCCGACCACGAGTTTGCCCACGACAAGGCTCACGCCGACGAGGACTGACGCGAGCGCGACGGCCTCCGGCCGGCGCCCCAATCTGTGCACGGATCGAACTCTAGCGGCACGCACTTCCCTCTCCCGCAAAGCGGGAGAGATCAGAAAATCGCGGTTAGCGCGTCCAGCTCGCGCCCGGCGCGCAGGGTCAGCGTGAGGGGCCTAGATCGCTCCTCATTTATGCTCCCGGCGCCGCTTGTCCATCTTCTCCACGGCCTCCCAGTGCGCAGGGTCCGTCCACGTGCGGGCGAACTCCCCGATCGTCGCCTCGGCGAGCTCAGGGCTGCGATGGGGGCGCACGGCCCCGACCGACCTCTTGATACCGGCGACGGCGCCTCGCGGCGCTTGCGCGATCGACAGCGCGAGGGCGCCCAGGCGCTCGTCGAACCGCTCGCTCTCCACGACTTCTTCGACCAGTCCCACCTGGAGTCCTTCATCGGCGGTCAGCGTGTTGCCGCTCAACAAGAGATGGAGCGCGTGGCCGCGCCCGACTAGCGCTGCCAGTCGTTCGGAGGCGCCCCACGCCGGCATCAGGCCGAGTGAGATCTGGGCGAACCCGAAACGCGCGTGTGAGGCCGCGACGCGGAAGTCGCACGCGATCGCGAGCTCCGCGCCTCCACCCAGGGCGTCTCCGTTGAGGCCGGCGATGACCGGTATGTCCAGCTGCGGTATGCGGTCGAGCGTCGCGCGCATGCGGCGCGCCATCGCGACGGCATCGGCCTCGGAGCGCATGTGCTCCAGCTCTTTGAGGTCGCCGCCGGCACAGAAAGCCTTGGCCCCCACGCCGCGAATGACCAACACGCGGGCCTCGCCGTTCCCCACGCTCTCCAGCGCCGTGTCGAGCTCGGCCATCGTCTGAAGCGCCAGCGCGTTGCGCGCCGCGGGCCGGTTGATCGAGAGCGTCGCGACGCCATCGCGGACCTCGAGCAGGAGGTCACGCACTCGTTCTGTCAGCCGCCTCCGCCGGGACCTTCCAGGCCGGGCTTGGTCATCTTCCCGAGGTCGAGGACCTTGTTGAGCGCCGCTTCGCCGACTCCTCTCGTCCGCGCCAGCTGCCGGATGCTTCGACCCGTGCGGATCGACTCCTTGGCGAGCTTTGCCGCCTCGTCGTAGCCGAGCAGTGGATTCAGCGCCGTCGCCAGCATCGGGCTGCGCTCGACCAGCTCAGGGCCACGGTCCGTCGCCTGCAGCCCTTCCACGCAGCGCTCCGAGAAGTTTTTGACCGCCGCGGCGAGGAGCGTGATGGATTCCAGGCTCGCGAATCCCGCGATCGGCATCATCGTGTTGAGCTCGAAGAAGCTGCCCGACTGACCGGAGATGGCCACGGTGAGGTCGTTTCCGAAGACGCGGGCGATCACCATCAAAAGCGACTCGACGATGACCGGGTTGACCTTGCCCGGCATGATGCTCGAGCCGGGCTGGGTTTCAGGGAGGCGCAGCTCACCGAGGCCGGCGATCGGACCGGTGCCCATGAGCCTGATGTCGGAGCCGATCTTCCAGAGGCTGGTCGCGATCGTGCGCAGGCCGCCGTGCGCGGCCACCAGTGCATCGAGCGTGGCCTGCGCGTGGAAATGGTTCTGCGTTTCGCGCACCTGGACGCCCGTCACCTTCGCGAGTCGCGCGGCCGCGAGCTTCGCGTACTGGGGGTGGGAGTTGATCCCCGTACCGACGGCCGTGCCGCCGAGCGGGATCCGGGCCAGCTCGTCCACCGCCGACCTCGCGCGCCGGATCGACTCCTCGGCCTGCCCGGAGTAGCCCTTGAACTCCTGGCCGAGGCGGATCGGGGTCGCGTCCTGGAGGTGGGTCCGCCCGGTCTTGACGACCGGCCAGAACTCCTTGCTCTTGGCCTCGAGCGCCGTCCCGAGCCGTTCGAGGGCCGGGATCAGCTCGTCCTGGATCGCCATCGCTGCGGCCAGCTGAATCGCGGTCGGGATCACGTCGTTGGAGGACTGGCACAGGTTCACGTGGTCGTTCGGATGGACGATCTTCGAGCCGCGCGCGCCGCCCAGGATCTCAGTCGCCTTGTTGGCGATCACCTCGTTCGCGTTGGTGTTGGTGGAGGTTCCCGAGCCGGTCTGGTACACGTCGATCGGAAACTGGTCGTCGAGCTCGCCGTCGATCACAAGCTGCGCGGCGGCGGCGATCGCCCGCGCGCGGCGCCGCGAGAGCAGGCCGAGTTCGAGGTTGGTCTGCGCCGCCGCCTTCTTGACCATCCCGAGGGCGCGCAGGAACCGGCGTGGCATGGGCTGGCCGGAGATCGGGAAGTTGAGGACCGCGCGCTGCGTGGAGGCGCCGTAATAAGCGTCGGCGGGGACCTCCATCTCGCCCATGGAATCCCGTTCGACCCGAGTCTTCTTCCTGTCCGCCACCGCAAAGATTGTAAGTACACGGGGGAGGCAGGCCTCCCCCGTGGAACCCCCTCCCGAAATGCGACGCGCGGCGGCGCTTGGAAGGTGCATAGGTGACGGCCGGAGTGAATCCGGCCTAGGGCTCCACTGGGGTACTTTCTCTGTTGTGAGGCTGGCTGCTGTCGACATCGGGAGCAACACGGTGCACGCCCTGGTGGCGGACGTCGTGCGGGGCAGGCTCGAGGAGGTGGCCCACTACATCGAGATGCCCGAGCTCGGGGCGCAGGTCGCCAGGACCGGCGAGATCGGCCCGCGCGCCAAGCCCGCGATCAGCGCCCTGCGCTCGGTCGTCGAGCGCGCCCGGAGCCACGGTTTCGAGCTGCTGCTTGCGGGCGCGACCGAGGCGGTGCGAGAGGCGAAGGACGGCCCCGAGTTCGCCCTGGCCGCCGGAGAGGCGATCGGGGTCCCGATGCACATCATCGCGGCGCACAGGGAGGCCGAGCTCAGCTTCCTCGGCGTGGCCAGCCGGCACGCCGCGCGGCGCGAATGGGCCATGGTCGACATGGGCGGCGGGTCCACCGAGATCGTGATCGCGCGGGGCAAGGAGATGCTTCGCTCCGCGAGCCTGCCGATCGGCTCTGGCGTGCTGGCCAGCACCTACCTTTCCGACCCGCCCAAGCCAGACGAGCGCGCCCGCATGCGCAAGGCGGCGCTGCGCGAGCTCGTGCACGCCCCGGACGGCGAGGTGGAGCGGCTGGTCGCCACCGGAGGGACCGCCACCAACCTTCCGCTGGTCCTGGCGAGCCGGAACCCGCCTCCGGTCCTGACCACCGCGGACCTGTTGACGTGCGAGGCGCGCCTGGACGGTGACCGGGCCGCCGAGGTGGCGCTCAGGGTCGACCTGCCGGCCAACCGTGTGAAGGCGATGCGGGCGGGGATCGAGGCCCTCCTCCTGCTCCTGGACTGGTACGGGCTGGCCGTCCTGCAGGTCAGCCACGAAGGCCTGCGCCACGGGATGATCCTGGCGTACATCGAAAAGGGGCAGGACTGGTACCGGTAGGACGTTGTGCTCCGTGGGTAGGATGAATCCATGGACGACGTGAGGGGCCGCGCGGGCACGCTCCGCATTGCATTTGCGCTGACCGGCGTCATTCTGCTGGTCGAGTTCACGGGCGCGCTCTTGTCGCACTCGCTGGCCCTGATGTCGGACGCCGGTCACGTGCTCACCGACGTCTTCGCGCTCGGCCTGGCCTGGTTCGCCGTCGAGCAGGCGAGGCGACCCGCCGACCAGCGGCGCAGCTACGGCTATCACCGGGTCAGCATCCTCGTCGCTCTCGTCAACGCCGTGACCTTGATCGTGATCGTGATCGCGATCGCCTATGAGGCGGTGCGCAGGCTCGCCTACCCGGTGCCGGTGCACGGCGTGCTCGTCATCGTCACCGCTCTGATCGGGATCGCGCTCAACTCGTACATCGCCTTCGGCCTGCGCCGCGAGCACAAGAACCTGAACATCCGGGCGGCCCTGCTGCACGTGGCAGGCGACATGGTGGCCTCCGCCGGCGTCGTGGTCGCAGGCCTGGTGATCTTGCTGACGGGGTGGCTCTACGCCGACCCGCTCATCTCGTTGGGCATCGCGGCCCTGATCGCGGTGGGCGCCTGGAGGATCGTGCGCGAGACCGTGAACCTGCTCATGGAAGGGACGCCCGCGGAGATCGACCTGGGAGCGGTAACCGCGGAGATCACAGGCACCGAGCTCGTGACCGGGATGCACGACCTGCACGTCTGGGCGCTCTCCTCGGAGGAGATGGCCCTCAGCTGCCACATCGTGGTCGGGGATTGCCCTCTCCAGGAAGCGGAGCACGTCGTTCGTGACCTCGAGCACCGGCTCTGCGATCGCTTCGCCATCGGGCACACCACGATCCAGGTGGAGAGCTGCCATCCCTGCGGGGACATCCAGCACGGAGCGGGAGCCCACAACCACCCGCATGACTACCTGGTCGTCAGCTCGTCTCCTGGGGTAGAAGCGCCTCCTCGCGCTGCAGGATCCTCCGCGCGACCGCGATAGCGGACGCGTAGGTCGAGTCCATCCCCCGGTAGCTGAGGCCCCGCGCGCCCAGCGTGCGGGCCTGCGTGTACGGCGTGTCCGACGCGTAGTGGACTATGCCGAGGTCGAAGTTGACCTGCGCCATGTTCACGCTCTCGTTGAGAGGGAAGCGGTCTGGCTGCCCGATCTCATAGCAAGCGTCGAGGTAAGGTCCGGCCTCCATCTCCACGACCGTGTAGCGCCCGTGGTAGTAGAAGTCCAGGTAGTCTCGGTTCTGCAGGAACGTTCCGCGCACCGCGACCGCCCGCTGGTTGTCGAGGGCCGAGCCATAGACCAGGTTCGGCTGCACGTCGGACGCGGTGAAGCAGTTGTCGAGCCAGTAGGTGTTGCCCGAGTGCTCGTTGTGAACGACGTTCGGGATCATCACGTCGCCGACGTCGGCGTTGAGCGTGGCGGCCTTGCCGAGGACGTAGACGCCTCTCACCCAGGCGGCCTGCTCCGCCACCTGGCGAAGGATGTGGTAGGCGGCCTGCCCCAGCGGGTAGTCGATGTTAAGGATGCACGCGTCTGACGCGCGCAGCTTCCGCTCATCCACCGCGCCGACCCTGGGGTCGATGGCCGCGGGATCGAGCTTGGACAGCATGAACACCTGGGCCGCGGAGTCCACCCCCGTGCCCTTCGCGGGTACGTGCCTGACCCCGTTCGCCGCCTCGATCTCGGCACGGCGGCGCCTCAGGCTCTCCCGGTCCGGGTGCTCGTCGAACACCTGGCGCGCCCCGTAATAAAGCCAGTTGTGCCGCGACGCGCGGCTGTGGCCGCCCTCGAGCTTCCGGCGTTCCGAGTCCAGGTCGGGGTCGTTCCTGCCGATCCACTGCACGATGTCGTCCTCGAACTGCCGCGCGACGCCTGTGAGGACGTTGACCAGGCTGTGGGAGTTGGACGACACGAAATACAGCGGCGCGTCGCGCGCGCCCATCTCGCCCATGACCGACGCAATCGGGAGCCACCAGCGGCTCGCGTTGCGCGCATACCCGATGTGGCTGCCGCCGATGAGCCGCAGCAAGATCTTGCACTCCTCGCGCTTGATCGCCGCCAGATTGTGCTCGAACGAGTCTCCCCAGGCCTGGTGAAGCCGGCGCCAGTCGTCCTCTGTCGCGCCGGCAGCGTTGCGCGCCTCCTCGTCGGACAGCTCGACGTCCTGCAGGGCGCGATGAAGCTTGTTCCACTCGATCTGGTACGCGACGAGCGTGGGGATCAGGTCGTCGATGTCCGAGGCGGACGCGATGAGCACGGCGAGCGTGTTCTTGCCGTCGTGATACCAGCGCCTTCGCCGCGCGGGGGCCTTGACGGCCTGCCAGCCCAGGATGTCGGCGTGCAGCACGGCTCGGAAGCCTTGCGGGCTCTGGCCCATGTTCACGTGCCGGCAACGGCTGATCGCCTCGGGGAGGCGGCGAACCGCGTACAGAAGGGCGCCCATGTCGGTCTGCGGCTGGGCGGCGAGGGGGTGCAGCACGGAACCCATGCCCAGGTGAGCCTGGACGAGCGACTCGATCTTGATGTCACCCGAGCTCTGAAGCATGGTCGTGTACGTCTGCACGTACAGCTCGACTGCGTGTTTCCCGGACCAGCCGGACGCGGGAGGCGAATCCACCCCGCGAATATAGATCCCGGGCCCACCGGGCACGGCTTACAAAATGTTGACGTCGAAGGGTGGGAAACGGCCGCCCGCAGCGTTGTGTAGTTTGAGACGTGATGAAACGCTTCCAAACCACCCGCCTGCTTCGACTCGTCGGTTTCGCCGTGGGCGGCGTGGCCGTCGCCGGCGCGGCGGTGCTCGTCACCGCTTCGGCAGCCGGCCTCAACGTCGGCTTTCGGTCCTCCTCGCCCCAGCCCGCCCAGGCGGATACCGCCTCCGTCGCCTCCCGGGCGAGCGCGTCCACGATCTGCAACGACTTCATCTCCCACCTCTCGAGCGACCTCGGGAAGAGCCAGAGCCAGGTGAACTCCGCCGTCCAGAAAGCGATCGGCGAGACGCTCGCGGACGAGGTCAAGAACGGCGATCTGACCCAGGCACAGGCAGACGCGATCAAGAAGAGGCTTGCGAGCCAGCCACCCTGCACGCTTGCCGGCAACCTTCAGCCGGGCCCCGCCACCGGTGTCCAGCCAAAGTTGGGCGCCTACACGCAGCAGCTCCTGACCGCGGCGGCCGCCGCGTTGGGCATCAGCGACACGACGCTCAAGGCCGACCTGGCGAAGGGCATGTCCCTCTCCCAGATCGCGGCCGCCCAGAAGCCAGCGGTCACCGAGGCACAGTTCCGGACCAAGCTGATCGCGCAGCTCACCCCGCTGCTCGACGCGGCGGTCAAGAGCAACAAGCTGACCGCGGCGCAGGAGCAGATGGTCCTGAAGCAGCTGCAGACCGGGCCGATCCCGTTCTGGAGCGCGCCGGTCCGCAAGCTGAAGCCTGCTGCGCCGGCCAGCCCCGCGACGGCGACGA
>DAIPXW010000023.1:0-12890 GCA_036783075.1 Candidatus Dormiibacterota bacterium
AAGATTGATCGAGGCTAGGAGCAGCAGCCGGCCGGAGGCGGCGTTCGTGCTCCTGCTCATGCAGGCGATGGCATGGGCCATCGCGGGGCTGTCGGCGATCCCGTTCGCGCTCGCGGGAGAGCTCGCCATGCTCGCGCTCGGCCTCGCCACCCTTCTGTTCGCGCTCGGGGCGGCCTTCGTCGCGATCGGCGTCGTCTGGCGGCGCCGGTGGGCGCGCCGAGTCGCGCTCGCGCTCGAGGTCGTGTGCCTCGTCGGCTCGCTGCTGTTGCTGCTGCTGCCGGTCGGGGCCAACCACGGGCCGGTCGCGCTCCTCACCAACATCGCGATGCCGCTCGCCGTGATCGTGCTGCTGCGGAAGCCGCACGAGGCGCTGAGCTAGTCGGCGTCGCGAGAGGGGTTCAGCCCGAGGCGCGTTCCGACGGCCGCCGCCGCCTGAGCGCCGCGTCGGCGTCCTCGGTCGACACGAGCCGCCGCCTGAAGTTCCTCAGGGCGAACCGGTCACAGGCGGTCTCGGCGGACGACCGCTTCCCGAGCACCTCGTGCAGGTACCAGTGCAGCCATTCGTGGCAGTACAGGAAGCGGAGCACGTCCCGGCGGCCGCGGAAGAAGACCGTCTCCGAAGCCCACGCAAATCGCATGCCCTCTCCGCGCTTGCGCCTTGCCGCGAATATGACCGGCTCCTTGAACGGCCTGAACGGGATCGGGACCTGCAGCACGATGCGGCGTTCCTCGAACTCGCATCGCGCGGCGAGGTGCGGGCTGGAACGGTAGCGAAGGGGCTTGATCACCACCTCGTAGTCGCAGCGAGGCAGACCTTCCAGGGCTCGGCGCGCCTGGGCGTCGGTGAGGCCGGCGAGCTCGCTGTGGACCCCCATGGACCGGACAGCTTACGCCCAGCGGGGAATCGACCGATCCGCGGTTTCACCGGCGCCGATCAGGCGCCGAGCTCAGCCGGCTTAGAGGATACGGACTAGCCACGAGACCAGGGTCCCTGTCGCGATCCCGATCAACGAACCGACCGCGACGTCGCTTGGAAAATGGTGACCGAGGTGCACCCTCGAGACCCCGACGCCGGCCGCCAGGCCGAACGCGAGCGGGGCGGCTTTCGGGTAAAACGTCGACAGCGCGGTGGCCGCGGCGAACGAGGATGCGGTGTGACCGGACGGAAACGAGGCGTCCATGGTCTTGATCCCCACCACCGCCACGTCACGGCCCACAAACGGTCGCTGCCGGCGGAAGACCGGTTTGATCATCTTCTGCACGAGATAGGTCGTGCCGAGGGAGGCCACGGCGGTGGCCAGGCCCGCCCGCCTGCCTTTGCGCCCGCCCATCCATGCCACCGCGAGGCCGGCGCCGACCCAGCCGAGTCCCTCTCCCAGGTCCGAGAGGTTGCCGACGTAGCGGTCTACCACCGGCGAATGGGGGAGGCCGTGGATCATCGTGTAAAGGCGGCGGTCGAGGCTGCCGGGCGCGGGGGCGTGAACTACCGGGGACCCGGTGGTCGTCACAGGTTGAACGCCGGTGATTGCATGAGGGGCACGATACCGCGCGCGATCTGCCTACGAGGCGTGGGCCTTGGATTAACGTTTAGCGGCGGATGCGGGGCCTTCTTCTGTGGTGCGCGCAGAACCGCTGGCTCTCGACACACGTCCCGCGCTGGGGCTTTGCCCGCAGGGCGGTCAGGCGCTTTTTGCCCGGCGAGGGCTTTGACGCGGCGCTGCGGGCCGCGGTCGCCTTCAAAGCGCAGCGGGTGGGCTCGCTTTTCACGCGGTTGGGCGAGAACGTGACCGACCTCGCGGAAGCCGGCAGGGTCGTCGAGCACTACGAGTCCGTGCTCAGGCAGTCGGCTGCCGCTGGGATCGACTTCGAGATCTCGGTCAAGCCGACACAGCTCGGTCTCGACATCGACGCGGAGGCCGCTTACGCAAACGTGAAAAGACTCGCGAGCGCCGCGGCCGAGGTGAACAGCTTTCTCTGGCTCGACATGGAGGGAAGCGGCTACACGGACCGGACGCTCGACCTCTACACGCGGCTGCGCAAGGAGCACCCGCGCACCGGGATCTGCCTCCAGGCGTACCTGCGGCGAACGGCGGGCGACATGGTCGGCCTCCTGCCACTCGAACCTGCGATCCGGCTCGTGAAGGGCGCCTACTCGGAGCCGCCGGATCGCGCGTTCCAGGCGAAAAGGGAAGTGGATGCCAACTACCTGGCGCTCTGCACGCTGGTGCTCCCAGAGGTCGCCCGCGGCAAGCTGCGCCTGGTGTTCGGCACGCACGACGTCGAGCTGGTCGGCCGCGTCGGTCGTTTCGCCCAGTCTCTCGGTCTCGAGCACAGCAAGCTCGAGGTCAACATGCTGTACGGGATCCGAACCGACGAGCTGGTGAAGCTCGCCTCCGAGGGGTATGTGGTGAAGGACCTCATCGCCTACGGCGACGCGTGGTACGCGTGGTACCTGCGACGCCTCGCGGAACGCCCCGCCAACGTGCTGTTCATCGCGAGGCAGCTGTTGCCCTGAACAGGGGTGAAGGGCTGGGCGGGGTGCGCTCGGCGCACGCCCGTCGCCAGCCCTTCGAAAGGGGACCGAAAGGCCGGTCCCTGTGCCATCGATTAGGGGACGGTGGGGACTTGCCCGGCGTTCTCCTGCGCCTCACGAGCCGCGCTCTCGGTCGCTTCGTGAGCGGCGGTCTCGTTCGAGACGAACTTACCCGTCGCGGTTCCCGGAGTCGTCGGTGTCGGGCTGGCGGCGGTGGTCGCCGCCGACGCTGCGATCGTCGTGGTCGCATAGAGCACGGCTCCGGCCACGCCTCCGATCAGCATCGACCCCGCTATCGCGGCAGCCGCAACCGACTTTCTCAATCCGTTCATGGTTCTCATTCCTCCTCTTTGGTTTTCGCTCGTCTGCGATGAGCCCAAGAGTGGCGGCGGAGGCTCAGCGAAATGTGTGAGGTGGCTGTGAGTTTGCCGAGACGTTCGGACGCAGAATGATCCGCCGCACGCTGGATTCCGTATCTCTTCAAAGACCCGAATGGAGGCAGTGTTCAGGCGAACCGGCGGCAACGTGGAATCATCGTCGCTGCCAAAAGCGGTACGGTGAGGGCGCCGTGGAAGCCGGCCGAGGATCGAGATCGCGGAATCCGCTGGAGCCTACGGTCGAGGAGGCCGCCTGAAGCTCGGGCAGAAAACGGCCTCCCTGAAAGGCCTGCTCGCGCTGGTGACTGCCGCGCTCATTCTGGGCAGCGAGACGTGGCTGCCGGCGAAACCGCCCGCGCCGCTCGTGGGCTTCAGCTACAGCCCGCTGATCTCGCAGGCGGCGGATCGCGACCCGGCGCAGGACTTGAGCCTGCTTCTGGCCTCCACGAAACCTGACCTGGTGAGGCTCCCGGTGTACTGGGATGCGGTGCAGCCGGCGCCGGACACCCTCGACTTCTCATCGGTCGACCAGCTCCTCGACGCAGTCGAGCAGCACAACCAGGCGTCGGGTAGCTCGACCCGGGTCGTCCTGACGATCGGCGCTCGAAACTTCATGTACCCCGAGCTCCACGCGCCCTCGTGGGCCGGTCCGCGCGGGCAGCCGCAGCTGGGGCAGGTTCAGTCGGGACCGGCTTACCGGCTTTACATCGATTCGAGCATCGTCCGCTACCGCGACTCGAGCCTCCTTTATGCCTGGCAGGTGGAGAACGAGCCGTTCGACGACACGGCGAACCAGGAGACCGGGGACGATCGCATCTCGGTCACCCAGGTGGCCTGGGAGATGGACGAGGTGCACCGGCTGGACCCCGCCCACAGCGCGGTCACGACCAGCTTCGACGGCTGGAACGCGATGGTCGACATGCTCCAGGTCTACGCCCCGGCGGTTCTCGCACGCCTGGGCGCGTACCCCAGCGGGCATCCCCAGGAGGCGCTCGATGCCGGGGACGCGCTGGGCCTCGACTTCTACATCTATGGGCCGTCCGTGCCGCCGTCGTACATCAGCAATGGCCAGCGCGCGGAGTGGAAAAGCCAGGCCCTGGCATTCTGGGCGCAGCGCGCCGCCGGGCAGGGCAAGTCGGTTTGGCTGGCCGAGATGCAAGCCCAGCCGTGGGGCAACCTCAGCGGGTTCGGGCCTGCCGACCTGGTCGAGAGCGCGGTCGACTACAGGCGGGAGAGGCTGCAGGTCGTCCTGCTCTGGGGAGTCGACACATGGCTCGCGAGCCCGGCTTGGCTCGCAGCCGCGACGCGGGCGATGCAGGTCCTGCGGAGCTAGGCCGGGATGATCCGGTGGTGGTTGCCGGCCACCACCTTATAAGTGCCGGTCGAGGCTGTGATGGTCAGGGCGATCGAGTATTCGCCATAGCTGGTGCCTGTCCCCGGCGCCTTGCCGTTCGTGCACAAGCTCGGAATGGTGACCTTCAACGAGCTCGAGCCGCCCGCCGGCACGGTGGTCGGCGTGAAAGCGACCGCCCCGGCTTCGTATGTGGAACCGGTGCGCTCGAGCCAGCTGCCGTGGACCGAGGCCAGCGTCATCACCGCGCTCACCGACTTGACGGTGACCGTGCTCGACGTGCCGTTGCGCACGTCGACGACCCCGTGCAGGTCGTATGGGGCGTCGGTCGCGCCGAACGGGCAGGTGTAGGCGGCATCGACCGAGGCGCCCACGATTGCGAACGTGGTCGGCGCGCCGATCGAGCACGCCGCTGCCAGGGTCGCGAACGCGAGCAGCAACGAGCTTTTAGTCAGCGTTGATACGGCGGCCATCCTTCTATATAAGCTTCCTGCCGATGGGCCATCTTGACTCACAGAGGTCCCTTCCGGTCATCGGCGGCGACAAGAGCGGCTTCAGCCCTGCGGCCAAAAAGCTCCGCCTTGCGGCCGGCCACAAGGTGGCGGTGCTGAACGCCCCCGCCGGATACCTGGCACGCCTCAGCCCTGGGCCGGCCGACATCTGCACCGACCTGCAGGGATCGCGGGAGTTCGACGTCGTGCAGCTTTTCGTCAAAACCACCGACGAGCTGCGCCGTTTGGGGCCGACCGCCATCCAGGCCGTCAAGGAGGGAGGGCTCCTGTGGATCACGTATCCCAGGGGCGGCTCCGCGAACGGGGCGACGGACCTTCCGGCAACGCCCTGGTGGACGCGCCGCGACGTCCTGGGAGAGATCACCTCGGTGACCGGCTACAGGCCGGTCGCCATGGTCGCGATCGACGGCCAATACACCGCCCTGCGTTTCAAGCGCGTGTAAGAGACCGCGCATCTGGCGGCGATGAATAGAATGCGGCCCTGTGTCCATGAGCGCTGAGCTTGAGCCGCGCGCCCGCGGAAGCTTCTCGGAGCGGGTGGCGGTCATCGTCGGCGGGGGAAGCGGCCTTGGGCGTGCCGTGGCGAAAGCGCTGGCCCGGCAGGGCGCCGCAGTCGTGGTCGCCGATTTCGACGTGCCCCGCATGGACCGCACCGTCGAGGAGGTGCTGGGCCTCGGCACGACCGAGAAGGCGATCGCGCTTTCGACCGACGTGCGCAGCGATGCATCGGTGCGATCGCTGGCGCGCGACGCCATCAAGTCCATGGGACGGGTCGACGTCGTCGTGAACGCGGCGGGCGTCCTGCTCCAGGGCAAGCTGGAGAAGATCTCGGGCGACGACTGGACCTGGATGCTCGAGACGAACCTGGTGGGTGCGGTTCGCACGTCGACCGCGTTTCTGCCCCACATGACGGCGCGCGGATCAGGTCACGTCGTCAACGTCGTGTCGTACGGCGGCCTAGTGCCGGATGATCCGGCCTCCCTGCCGTACGACACCGGCCAAGCCGCGATCGCGGTCTTCACCGAAGGCCTTGCCAGGCAGCTCAAAGCCACCGGCGTCCTTGCCTCCGTGTTCTGCCCGGGTTCGAAAGGCCCCAGGATCGGGCAGAACACGCGGTCCCGCGGCGTCGGCCGGATTTTCCGGGGCCCCGACACGGGCCCGGACCCGTCGGCACAGCTCGACCAGCTGGCCGGTGCGCTTGTCGATGGACTGCGTCACGAGCGCTTCCTCATCCTGGGAGACCCGTCCGAGGCCGAGGCGTTCGGCGGCAGGTGGGACCACCTCGACGCAAGACCAGCTATCTCTTGATCACGTCCGCGGGACTCCTTTCGGACATCGGGATATGCGTCGGCGCGGCGGCTCTGCTCGCGCTGATCGGCCACCGGCTCAAGCAGCCGCTGATCCTCGCGTACCTCGTGACCGGCGTGGTCATCGGGCCCCACATGCCGCTGAAGCTGGTGACCGATCAGCAGAGCATCGCGACGGTGGCCGAGATCGGCCTCATCCTCCTGCTCTTCATCATCGGCCTGGAGATCGACCTCAAGAAGCTCGCCTCCGCAGGGCCGGCGGTGCTTCTCACCGGCGCCCTGCAGGTCCCGATCTGCCTCGCCCTCGGCCTGGGCTTCTTCTGGCTGCTAGGACAGCGCGTCGCGCCACACAACTACTCGCTTGTCTACCTGGCCGCGTGCATGAGCCTCTCGAGCACATTGATCGTGGTCAAGCTGCTCTACGACAAATCGGAGCTCGACACTCTTCCTGGACGGATCACCCTCGGTGTCCTCGTCATCCAGGACCTGTGGGCGGTCGCGATGATCGCCGTCCAACCCAACCTGGAGAACCCCAACCTCCTGCCCCTCGCGTTCTCCTTGTGGAAGGGCGCGCTTTTGGTGACCGGGGGTCTTGCACTCTCCAAGTACGTCCTGCCGCACCTTTTTCGCGCCGTCGCGAAGGTCCCGGAGCTCGTGCTTGTGAGCGCCCTTGCGTGGTGCTTCTTCCTCGCCGGTGCGGCGGCCTTCATCGGGCTTTCACGCGAGATGGGTGCGTTGATCGCCGGGATCAGCCTGTCAACGTTCCCCTACAACCTCGACGTGATGGCCAAGGCGGTCAGCATCCGCGACTTCTTCGTCACCCTCTTCTTCGTCGCCCTGGGAATGCAGATCACCCTGCCGAGCCTGGAGGTGGTCGAGATCTCGCTCGCGGCCTCGGCGTTCGTGATGGTGAGCAGGCTTTCGGTCGTTCCCATCCTCTACGCGCTGCGCCTCGGGCACCGGACGAGCCTGCTGCCCGCGATCAACCTGGCCCAGGTCAGCGAGTTCTCGATCGTGATCGCGTCGCTGGGTTTCGCCCGCCACCAGATCCCGGCCGACGTCGTGACGATCGTCATCATCACGTTCGCGGTGACGTCGGTCGTGTCGACCTACATGATCAACTTCAGCCATTCGATCCAGCGCGCGCTGAGCAGGGTGCTGAAGCTGTTCCGGATCAAGGACCTCGAGGTGGGGGCGGAGGAGATCGAGGAGGTCCAGGGTCGACCCGAGACGATTGTTTTCCTCGGCTTCTTCCGCGACGCGAGCTCGATCCTCCTGGAGCTCGAAGGCGGCGGGTCCGCGGTCGAGGCGCAGCTGATGCTTGACAGGATCCTGGTCATCGACTTCAACCCGACGGTGATGCGTGAGCTGCGGCGGCGAGGAGTCAGCTGCGTGTACGGCGACATCGCGCACGCCGACACTCTGCATCACGCCGGAATCGAGAACGCGGAGCTCATCATCTGCAGCATCGCCGACGACATCCTCCGCGGCACCAACAACGCCCGGCTCTTGCGCAACGCGCGCGCGACCTGCCCGAAAGCCAAGGTCATGCTGACCACCGAGCACATACCCCAGGCCCTTCAGTTCTACGAAGCCGGGGCCGACATCGTCTACATCCCACGGCTGCACTCGGCGCCCGAGATCGCGGGCATCCTGAAGACCGGGCTCGAGGAGGGCTTCGAAGCCGCCCGCGCGAAAGAGATCGAGCGGCTGTCCGCTCGGCGCGAGGTCCTCGCGTGAGATCGCCGGCCTGACCCGCATCCTCGCCATCGCCGACGAGGTCGACGAATCCCTCACGGCGGACAAGCTGGCGCGGCTCAGGCCGGACTTCGTCGTTTCGTGCGGCGATCTACCGTTCGACTACCTCGAGTACGTCGTGAGCCTCGCCGACGTCCCGCTCCTTTACGTGCCCGGAAACCACGACCCTAGCCTGCGGCCGGTCGACACGACCTGGGCGCCGCTTCGGCTGGACAACGTGCAGCCAGGTCCCGCAGGGTGCGACAACATCGACGGACGCCTCGTGGAGGTGGCCGGGCACCGCGTGGCCGGGCTCGGCGGCAGCCTTCGATACCGCTCCGGCGCGAACCAGTACACGCAGGCGCAGATGCGCTGGCGGGTGCTGAACGTCGAGCTTCGAGTCCGTCTGAAACGCGCGCGCCGCGGCCGGAAGCTCGACGTCCTGGTCACCCACGCGCCGCCCTACGGGACGAGCACGGCCGTGGACGCTGCGCACGTCGGGTTCGTTGCGTTTCACCATCTCATCAAGGACCAGCACCCGCTGCTCCTCGTCCACGGACACGTTCACCCATATGGGAAGGCTCAGCCGGAGCGCGAGGTGGACGGCACGCGGATCGTCAACGCCGTGCCGTCGCGGCTGCTCGAGATCTAAGTGGGGCCCCGAGGCCCCGGTCGCTATAGAGGCAGGACGGTGCCGGCACCTTCTGCGAGCGCACGGTCGTAGACGAGCCGCGCCGCGGCGGCATCCTCGACGGCATGCCCGGTCGACTTGTAGAGCGTGATCTCGCCGTCCGACCGCCGGCCTGGTTTCGTGCCCGCAAGCACTTCGCCGACCTCAGTCACGACCGCCGGGTCCAGGCCCTGCAGCTCGACCGCTCCCGCGGGCGGAGGATTGGTCGCGGCTCCGCGCCATTCGACGAATACGCGCGCGGCGGCGATGGTCTGTTGGTCGAGCTCCGGCCCGAACGTGCCTCCGACCGAGCTGACGTGGGCGCCGGGTTTGAGCCACTCGCGACGCAGGACGGGTTCGCGGGCGTCGGTGCAGCACGCGACCACGTCCGCCCCACGCACCGCGGCCTCGAACGAATCAGCAACGGTGGCGCCGGGGCGCCGCGCGGCCAGGGCGGCGGCCTTGGCCCGATCGCGTGACGCCACGCGGATCTCCGTGAAATCGCGAATCCGAGGAAAGGTCTCGAGGTGCGAGCCGCCTTGAACGCCCGCGCCGAGGATCGCCAGCACGGACGCGTCCTCGCGCGCCAGCGCACGCGCGGCGACCGCCGCCGTGCCACCGGTCCTCATGGCGGTGATGTAGGCCCCGTCCATCACCACCAGCGGCGTGCCCGTGTCCTCGTCGAAGACCGCGATCAAGCCCTGGTGCGACGGAATCCCGCGGGCGTCGTTGGCCGGGAAGACGGACACGAGCTTCACCTCCAGCGCGATGCCCGGGACCCAGCCTGGCATGGCGCCCAGGATCCCGCGCTCGCCGACGCGCGCGCCGGCTCGAGGCGGCACGGACGTGACGCCTGACGAGAAGACGATCAGCGCTCTCGCGAGCGCGTCGAGCATCCTGTCGAGGTCCAGCAGGCGCTCGACATCCGCACGGCTCAGGTAGAGAAGCTCGCTCAAGGCGGGCGAATGATAGCTCTGCCGTGGACCGAGCCGGGGGGTCGGATTCCCATGAAGGGCTCTCATCAATTTTCAGGATGGCGAAGAGCCGGGTCCGGGCCTAGCCTCGGAAACGATGACCGTCTATGACGGCGCCGTGAGGATCCTGGGGAAGGATGGCCGCGAGCTCCACCCGTGGCGCGTCGTCTACCAGCGAAGCGGCGGCGTTCTGAGCTACACGACGGTCACCGCCCCGGACGGGGCCAGTGCCGCTGACCGGGCGCTGGCTCTGTCCGCACGGCAGCGCAACCAGCCCTCCTAGCCACCCGTCCCGCTAGCTTGGCCGGGCAGCCGGGTTCATCCCGGCTGCAGCTTTGTTCTCTCGCCACCCAATCGTGGCGAGGAGAAACGCTTCGACAATCCCATCCCAGGAGAGCGCCGGCCCTTTTCGACGTAGTTCTGCTCCGGGTCGGGATGAGGGCCGGGTCCCCGTCGCGCAGCGACCGGGCGATGCGATCAATAAGTCCCATCCTTATCGCGCCTGGCGCGCAGAGGAAACGGCGTTTCCTCTCATCCTCATACCCTTACCTCGAAATTGAGGAACTTTCTCCGCAACGGCAAGCTCACGACATTGATGCTCGGCCACCTCACGGTGGACAGCTACGCAGGCATCCTCCCGGTCCTCTACCCGCTTTTGATCGGGAGGTTCCACCTGAGCTTCGCGACAGTCGGCCTCGTCAGCCTTGCGTACAGCGGGATGGCCGCGGTCTCCCAACCGCTGTTCGGAATGCTCGCCGACCGGTTCGGCACGCGCCTGACGGGTCTCGCTCTGTGCTGGACCGCGCTCACCTTCGCCATGGTCGGCTTCGTCACGAGCTTCCCGCTGCTCCTGCTGCTCGCATTCGCCTCCGGACTCGGTTCCGGCGCCTTTCATCCGTTGGGCGCGCTGGATGTGCGCGCCCTGCTGCCGCCCTGGCGTCGCAGCGCCGGCATGTCGATCTACGTCACGGCCGGGACCGTCGGCGTGGCGTCCGGTCCGCTTATCGGAATCCTCGTCTTCGGAGCCTTCGGCATGCACGGGACAGGCCTGCTCGTCATACCGGGGATCGTCACGGGCGGCTACCTCCTGTGGCGGATGCGGCGCAACGTGCAGGGAGCGGCGACATCGGCCCGCTCCGCGCTCGCGACCGGCCAGGCGGTGCCGGTCTTCGCGCTGGCCATCGTGATCGGGGTGATGATGTCCCGCAGCTGGACGGTGAACGTGTTCCAGGCGTTCACGCCGACCTGGTACAAGCAGCTCGGCTACGGGCCCGAGTTCTACGGGCCGCTCGCCACCACCCTGGTCCTTGCCAGCGCTGTCGGAACCGTGGGGTGCGGCACGCTGGCCGACCGCTACGGCCGCCGCACCGTCATCCTCGCGACACTGGTCCTCAGCATCCCCGCGATCTTCCTCTTCACCGCTTTCCCGGGGCCCTGGGCGTTCGCCAGCGCGATCCTGATCGGCTTCCTGGCCGCGTCGACGGCGCCGCTCATGCTGCTCATGGCTCAGCAGCTGATGTCGTCGCGCGCCGGGCTCGCGTCAGGGCTCGTCATGGGTCTGGGTTTCGTCACCGGCGCGATCGGCATTCCCATCAACGGGGCGATCGCGGACTCGATCGGGCTGCAAAAGTCGCTGATGACCCACGTCATCCTGGTCGCCGTCACGATCGCGATCGCGTGGTTCCTTCCGGGTGAGAGTGAGATGGAGCGAATGTCCGGCCGCTCGGAGCCGGATCGAGCGGGCGCCGCTTCCGTCTCGTGAGCGTTCTCACGATCAGGATGGCCGCCACGGCATAGGCGATACCGCCGAGGACATCGGTCACGTAGTGCTCACCCAGGTAGACGACGGCGATCCACACGACCACGGCCCATATGGAGAGCACGATCCCGGCGAACCGGTTGCGCTGCCAGGCGGCGTTGGCGGCGATCACGGGGAAGCCCGCGTGCAGTGATGGAAAAGCCGCGTACAGGTTGTAGTCGTGGTTGGAATACACCCACAGCAGGCCGGCCGGCAGCCCGCTTCTCTGGATGGCGTCGTCGATCACGTGCCGGACGGACGCCGGCTGGGCCAGCCAGGGCGGACTCGTGGGTGCAACGACGTACGTGGCGAAAGCCATCGCGCACACGATCACCAGCGTGAACCCGAACCGGCTGAAGGCGTCGCGGTCCTTCGCCCACAGCCAGGCGCCCACCACGACCGGCAGCAGGAAGTGCGCGCCGTAGACGAGGCTGCCCATGTCGTCGAGGAAATCCGCGTCCGCCAATTGGGCCGCGGCGGCCTGCAGCACGAGCGTCGGCTCGTACCCGTCGAAAAGCCGGCGGTCGAACAGCGCCAGGTTGTGAGGAGGCACTCCAACCAGCGCCGCGGCATCGCGCATGCCCTCGTAGGCGACGAGCAGCGCCACGAACGGCGCCCAGCCGCGAACGGCGGCAATGCTCCGCTGGGACAGTGAAACCGATCCCAAGTCTTTCGCCATGCTCACAATTGGCCCCAAAGACGTGATGCTTCCCGCCCGGCCAAGGCAAGAGAGTAAGACACTCGCGTGGCGCTGACCACCAGCGACCAGATCGAGATCGACGTGCGCGACGACGCCGCGGCCATGACGCGCCTGTTCACGCTGCCCGCGCCGGCTCGCATGGACGCCCTGGCGGCGATGCGCGGGATCTCGGCTTTCGACGAAGGGCCGATGAAGATGTTGAAGCAGGTCCACGAGCAGGGAGACGGCTTCCGCGTGGACGTGGCCGACCCGCGGTACCCCGCCGCCCTGAAGCGACTGGTCGACGCCGACGCGTGGGGACAGCTGCGCCGCGAGCTGGCCAGGGCATGGGAGTACCAGCGATCCGTCCTGCCCGGCCTGCGCCATCCGGACCGCGTGGAGGTGGTGCTGACGCTGGGCAACCCCGACGACCCGATCTTCCTCGAGCTCACCTTCGGCTATTACGGCATGGGCGCGACGCCAGGAAGCATCTGGCTCGTGGCGTGGCCGACCGACTACAACCTGTCGAGGATCGGAGCCTGCGGCGTTCACGAGCTGGCGCACAACCTGCGCACCCCCAACATCGAGACGCAGTTCAACCTGGCCGAGTGGGTGATCCACGAGGGGCTTGCCGAGGTCTTCACCGTCGAGGTGTGCGGCGCCGATTCCACCGGGGCGTGGTACGCGGGTGTGAAGGGGCCGGCCCTGGACCAGGCGCTGGCGAAGGTCACCGCCGCGTTTGGAACCGGCACCACCTTTCAGGACTGGAGCCCGTACGTCCTGGGCGACGACATCGCCGGACGCATGGGCCTGCATCCCGTGGGCGTGCCGCACATGGGGGGATACGCGGTCGGCCGTGCGATCGTCGAGCGCTACCTCGCGGCGAGCGGGTTGAAGGCGGCGCAAGCGATCGTCAGGCCGGCGTCGGAGATCATCGCCGGGGCCGGGATCA
>DAIPXW010000024.1:0-12844 GCA_036783075.1 Candidatus Dormiibacterota bacterium
TCGCCGCGAGCGTGCTCGAAACGGGAACCGGTCAGTCGCAGCTGGAGATCCTTGCCGACCTCCGGCGCGTGCCGCCTGACTACGACGACGCCAGGGCGCGCCTGCTGGCGCTCATGGCGGCGCTGCAGCAGCCGGCGACGACGGCCGACCCCGGCCTGGCACAAGCCCGTCTCCATCAGGTCCTGTCGATGAGCCGGTATGACCCGCTGCACCGTGCGCCCTCGGCCCTGGATCGCCTCACGCAATGGATCGGCGACCGGGTCAGCCAGCTGCTGCGCCTCCTGTTCGGCGGCGGCGCGGGGCCGCGGGTGCCGGCCTGGTTCCTCTACCTGGTCGGCGTGATCGCGGTCGCGGCCGTCGCCGTGTTCGTCTTCACGTCCGCGCGCGGGAGGTTCACCGCGGCCGTCACGGCCAACCGTCCCGCGGGTCCGCGCGCGCCGGCCGACTACTTCTCGGAAGCCGACCGGCTCGCGGCAAAGGGCGATCGGGTCGGCGCGATCCGCGCGCTTTGCGCGGGCGTCGCAGCCACGCTCGCCGGGGAGCGCACATGGGAGGGAAGCCCACTCACAGTGCGTGAGATCTTCCAGCGTGCTCCGGAACCGGAGAGCCTCCGCCCGCTTCTGCAGCCTTTCGAGGCAGCGGTGTATGGAGGGCGCGAAGTCGATCGGGCCACCTACGAGCGCGCCGCGCGGATCGCCGCGCCATACCGCCAGCCTGCTGCGGTGGCGGCTTGAGAGGCGCCCGCGGCTGGGCGGTCGCCGCGGCCATCGCGCTGGCGGTCGCGGCCGCGGTCTACTTCGTGCAGCCACACCAGGACTCGCCGGAACACAGCTCGAACAGCGACGCCGCCAACGGTGCGTCCGCCGCGCTCCTGTTCTCGCAGGCGATGGGCCATCCAACGGACCAGATCGCGGGCACATTCACGACACCGCACGACTCCGGGGTCATGTTCGTCTTCTCGCCCACCAGCCCCTACACGTCGGATGAAGCGGAAAGGACGCGACTTTGGGTTCGCTCGGGCGGCGTCCTCATCTACGCCTCGGAGCAGGGAGACCCCGAGCTCGATCGCGCCTTCGCGGTGGCGCGCCTGGGGGGATACGCGATCGTTCAGCAGGAAATCGGCAGCCCGGTGGTCGACGGCGTCAACCAGGTGTCAGGTGGCGATGTGATCATGCCTCTCGACCCCAGCCCGGACCAGGTCGCCATCCTGCGCACGCCAAGCGGCCTCGCCCTCGGATACCTGGAGCGCGTGGGCTCGGGATACGTGGTGGTCCTGGCGGATCCGCTCGTGCTGTGCAACGGCTATCTCGACAAGGCGGACAACGGGCGGCTTCTCGCCGACCTCTTGGGACTCGCGGGCGCCGGGGCTCCCGTGATGTTCGACGAGTACCACCACGGTGTGATCCTCAGTGACTTCACACCCCAGTCGTGGGTGACGACTCCGTGGGGCGCAGCACTCCTATGGCTTCTGGTTGCGGTCTTCGCCGGCCTGGTGCTCCGCGGGCGATCGTTCGGCCCGCTCATCCAGAGGCCGGCCGAGGCCGCCCGCGCCGACGCCGAGTGGGCGGTCGCGGTGGGGCAGCTGCTCCGCCGTTCCAGCGCGCGTGCAGTCACCCTCGGCTTGCTGGCGTCCGCGACCGAACGTTCGGTGGCCGCCCGGACGGGCATCCCGGTGCAGCCCCGTGAACGCTTCTGGAATGCTCTGTGGGTGCGAGTGCCGGAAGTCGCGGCCGACCTGGCCGAGGCGGAGAACGCCCTGTACGGCTCCGCGGCCGACGAAGCCGGGCTGCTGAAAGCGGCCCGGCGCCTGCACCACATCGCCCATCCGGTGACCGAAGAGCGGCGCCGCATCCACCCCGCACAGACCAAGGAGGCCTGATGACCGCCGCCCCCGAGTTCTACGCACGGTTCCGCGAACAGCTGGTCAAGGCGGTGGTCGGCCAGGAGGAGGCCATCCGCCTGTGCGCGATCGCGCTCGTGGCGCAGGGTCACGTGCTGCTGGAAGGCGTTCCCGGGACCGGAAAGACGCTGCTCGCGAAAGCCATCGCGCGGGCGCTCGCGCTGGACTACGGCCGCGTGCAGTTCACTCCGGATCTCATGCCGGCCGACATCCTTGGCACATCGGTGTACGACCTGGCGAACCGCACCTTCGCGCTGCGCCGCGGGCCGATCTTCACGAACGTGCTGCTGGCGGACGAGATCAACCGCGCGCCCGCCAAGGTCCAGGCGGCGTTGCTCGAGGCCATGGAGGAGCGCGGCGTCACGCTCGAGGGCCAGCAGCTCCCGCTCCCTGCACCCTTCTTCGTGATGGCGACGCAGAACCCGGTCGAGTACGAAGGCACCTACCCGCTGCCCGAAGCGCAGCAGGACCGGTTCCTGTTCAAAGTCCGGCTGGACTATCCCTCGGCGGCCGACGAGATGGAGGTGCTGCGCCGGTGGGAGTCGGGCATCGAGCTCCGCGACCCCGCCAAGGCGGGAGTCGAGCCGGTGCTCGGCACGGACGACATCGAAGCCTGCCGCAAAGAGGTGGCCAAGGTCGTGCTCGACGAGAAGATCCGCGCCTATGTCGTCAACCTGGCCTCCGCGACTCGCACCGCGCCTGAGATCGCCCTGGGCGCCAGCACGCGCGCCGAGGTGCTGCTGATGCTCGCCGCACGCGCATCCGCGGCCTTCGAAGGACACGAGTTCGTCACGCCTGATCACGTGAAAGCGCTGCTCGCGCCTGCGTTCCGCCATCGGCTGATCCTTCGCCCGGAGGCCGAGGTAGGCGGACAGACTCCGGACAGCGTGCTCGAGGCCGTGGCCGGCCGGGTCGTCCCGCCGCGCTAGCCCGTTGATCCGAGGATTGGCGCCGCAGCCCCGACTGCTCTGGGCGGTCGCTGTCGGCGCGTGCCTCATCGCGCTGGCGGTGGTCTCTCCGGTGCTCGGGTTCGTCGCGGCGATCTACAACGCGGGGCTTTTAGTCATCGCCGTGCGCGACCTGGCCATGCTGCCCGGCACCTCCGGCTACCGGGTGCGGCGCACGTTGCCCCAGCCCCTGTCGCTCGGTGAGCACGAGGAGGTGGCGATCACGGTCGAGAACGCGGCCGCCGCAGGCCTCGCCGCGAGCGTCGCCGACCACGCGCCCGCCGACCTCAGGCCGATGCCTCGCGAGCTGGCCGGCAGGTTCGACGCTTCCGGCGTTCTGCGAGTCGCCTACCGGACCTTCTCGCCGCGACGCGGGGCGTTCATGTTCGGGCCCGTCGACGTGCGCGTGTGGCGCGACGACGGCTGGTGGCGTCGCCAGGTGCGGCTCGCACATTCAGAGGATGTGGCCGTGTTTCCAAACGTCGTGGCCATCAAGCGTGTGCAGCTCACGCTCCGGCGCGGCCTGCGCGCCATGGCCGGCCTGCGCCGCGCCCGGCCGCCTGGGGCGTCGACAGCATTCGCAGGGCTTCGCGACTACGTGCGAGGCGATGACATCCGCCGCGTCAGCTGGACCGCGACGGCCCGACGTGACAGGCCGGTGGTCGTCGAGGTGGAGGCAGAGCGCGGTCAGCAAGTGCTCATCGCCATCGACTGCGGGCGTCTGATGACGGCGCCGGCCGGCGGGCTCGACAAGCTCGACCACGCCGTAAACGCCGCGCTGATGCTCGCGTGGGTGGCGCACGCCTTCGGTGATCGCGTCGGCCTGATGACATTCGACGATCGCGTCACCGGCTTCATCAAGCCCGAGCGCGGGAGCGCCCAGCTCAGGCGCATGACCGAGGCGCTCTACGCGGTCAAGCCGCAGTACGTGGAGCCCGACTTCGGCCACGCGATGACGCACCTCGCGCTGAGATTGGGCCGGAGATCGATGATCGTGATCCTGACCGACGTGCAGGACCCGGAGGCGTCAAAGGAGCTCGTGGCGCACGCGCTGCGCCTGGCCGGCAAGCACCTGGTGCTCGTGGTCGCGATGTCCGATCCAGCCGTGCTAAGCGCGCGCGACGCGCCGATCACGACGTCCGCGCGGGCATACGAATGGGCCGCGGCCGAGGAGTTCGTGTCCAGCAGGCGCGAGAGCTTCGAGCTGCTTCGCCGCGGAGGGGTGCTCGGCCTCGACGTCGTGGCGGGCAGCCTGTCGCCGGCTCTGGTCGAGCGCTACCTCGAGCTCAAAGAGCGCGCTCTGTTGTAGTCACATGCGCGCCGTGGCCGCGCGGCGCACGCCGGTGGCGAGGCTTGCCGGTCAGCAGCAGGTATGAGTAGAGAAGCGCCCCGGTGGTGAGACCGATCGCGAGCTTGAGGACGAAAGGAGCGTCCGAAGGCGAGATGTTGCCCTCGATCGTCCCGGCCACGACGAGAAGAGGCGCAAGCCCGAGCAGCAGGATGAAGGCGCGCCGCGCCGCGATCGCCAGTGCTTCGGAGCGTTTCCTGTTGCCTGGCGAGATGAGAGCCCAGCCCATCATCAAGCCGCCCGCTCCCTGGGCGATCACGATCGACAGCTCGAGGACACCGTGCCCGATGACGAAATCGAAGAGACCGCCGCTGATCCCATAGGCCTGCGTCAGCCCGAACAGCCCGCCGAGGCTGATCCCGTTCGAGATCATCACCCACATCACAGGCAGGCCGAAGAAGACGCCGAGCGCGAAGGCCAGGATCGAGACCCAGATGTTGTTGGTCATGATCAGGCCCGCGGCCTCGACACGTGCGTCAGGCGAGATGTGAGTCCAGAGCTGGTGGTGATGGACCTGGTCGATCAGCGCGGCAGGCGCGAGCGCGTAGGCCGCGTCGGGGTTTGCGAGAACCACGAAGTAGCTCACCATCGCCGGCACGAAAAGGAGCGCCCCCGAGGCTAGAAGGAACGGCCACGCTTCGCGGTACGTGCGCGGAAGCGTCTCCTGGTAGAACTCCCTGATCCTGCGCCGCACGTCGCCACCTCGCCGGTACACGGTGCCGTGACCACGCGCGACGAGTCCGTTCAGGTAGCGGTGAACCGGCTCGCCCGGCCAGTCGCGCTGGGAGCGAGCGAGGTCCGCGGTCGCCCGGCGGTAGAGGGCCGCCATCATCAGCACCTGGGCGGGCGCCAGACCGTTCAGGTTCCCTCCGCCGGCTCGTGCCAGGAGGTCTTCCAGGCGGTTCCAATCTTCACGTCGGGAGGCGATAAAGTCCTGAGCCCTCAATACAGGAACAAAATTAGCTGACATGGAGCCGCTCCCCGACGCCGATCTGGTCGTCACCACGCCCGAGCGGGTTTCATTCGACTACCAGGTCGCGGGACTGGGGACGCGCGCGATCGCGCAGGTGCTGGATTTGCTCATCGTCGTCGGGATCCTGGTCGCGGTGCTGTTCGTCGCCCTCGCAGTGGGGGCGTCCGGCGCCGACACCGCCGCGACATTGATCGCCATCATGGGCGGTTTCGTCGTGGTGATCGGCTATTTCTGGGTCAGCGAGGCGCTGTGGTCGGGACAGACGGTCGGCAAAAAGGCATTCCGCCTCCGAGCGGTCGGCGACCGCGGCGAACCCCTCACCTTCATGCAGGCCGGGATCCGCAACATCGTGCGCGTGGTCGACTTCCTGCCCTACGCGTACGGGGTCGGCCTCATCACCCTTTTCGCCAACGGCAAGGGCAAGCGCCTGGGCGATATGGCCGCCGGGACGATCGTGGTCAAGGACTCCGATTCGGTCTGGCTGTGGCAGCTGCCGGGAGGGCGGGCGCCGGTGGCGCCGCCCGGCTCACCGCTGCCCCCGCCCCCGCAGCAACCACAGCCTGTGGTTTATGCCGCGGCCTCGCCGGCGGAGCTTGCGCTAAGGCGGCTCGACCCGGATCTCCGCCGGTTCGTCAGCTCATACGCGCGACGGCGTCCGGAGCTGCCGCTCGACCTGAGGATTCAGCTTGCGAGCCAGGTGCAGGCGAGCCTGCGCACCGCGGCTCCCGACGTCTTCGCGAATGCGGGTCCTTTGGCCACGCTCGACCACCTCGCCGACCTGGACCGCCAGTAGGTCAACCCGTAAGCCACTCACGCACCTGTTCCTCGGTGAGGTTTCCACCGCAGAGCGGGGTCGCGACCCGCATCCCGGCCAGCTCGGATCGCCGCCGCATGATGGCCGCCACGCCGGCCGCGCCGGCCGGCTCGACCACCAGGCCCGCGTCGAAAAGCAGCATGCGCATCGCGTCCAGGATCTCTTCGTCTGTCACGAGCATCACGTCGTCGACGGTCCCGCGCATGATCTCCAGGGCCGCGGGCACCGGGATGCGCACCGCTATCCCGTCGGCGATCGTCGTGCTTGCGGCCTCGACGGGCCGGCCGGCGCGCCACGACAGCTCCATCGCCGGCGCTTTCGCCGCGCATACCGCCACCACCCGCGTCGACGGAGCAGCGTGCTTGAGCCAGGTGCCGATGCCGTTGACGAGCGATCCATTCCCCAGCGGTACGAAAACCGCGTCCGGTGGCGCATTGCGCGTGAGCTCCATCGCGATGGTCCCGGCTCCTTCCGCGATCGCACCGAGCAGGCCGTCTTCGATGTAGAGCTCGCCACGCTCCTGCGCATGGAGCCGAGCCGCGTCCTTGGCGGCGTCGAAGTCCTCGCCTTCGATCACGACGTCGGCCCCAAGGGCGCGCATTCGTTCGACCTTCAACGGGTTGGCGGATGTCGCCGCGAAAACAGTCAGTCGCCGCTCTGACTTGCGGCACGCGTAGGCCATGCCCTGGCCGAAGTTGCCGGCCGACGCGCAGACGAGAGGCTGCCGCCCGCCGAGGCGCTTCACCAGGAAGTCGGTTCCGCGGCCCTTGAACGAGCGGATGGGGTTGACGCATTCGACCTTGAGCACCGTTGCGACGCCCAACCTCTTGCTGAGGGCCTCGCAGTCGAACTGGGGGGTGTCCAGGAAGACGGGGTCGATCATTCGAGCCGCTTCGCTGATCCGGCTGACCGAGATGGAAGCATCCATATGACCAACATTGAAACGGAGACGCCGCCCCGGGGGTAGTCAGGACGGCGTCATTGACGCTTAAAGGAGCCGGGGTTAGGTCGGTTCCTCTATGTGATAAAACGCCCGACCGTGTAAAAGGCTACGGGCCGACTTGTAAAGCACGATCATGGGTGGGAGAGTAGTCCCTCCCATGCCCAGATCGACCCTCACCTTCGTCTGTGCCGAATGCGGCGGCGAGAGCCTCCGCTGGTCCGGCCAGTGCCCGCACTGTCAGGCCTGGAACACGCTCCAGGAGTTCCAGGTCCGCAAAGCGGTGGCCGGCCGCAGCAAGCCGGCTCGGGCCGCCGGCGACGCGAGGGCCGTGCCTCTCAGCGAGATCGTGGGCGAAGACGCTCCGCGGCGGGCGCTTGCGTGGGACGAGCTGAACAGGGTCCTCGGCGGCGGCATCGTGCCTGGCAGCCTGGTCCTGGTCGGTGGCGAGCCGGGGGTGGGAAAGTCCACCCTCCTGATGCACGCGGCGGCTCAGGTGGCAAATCACGGCGCGCGGGTGCTGTACGTCTCCGGCGAGGAGTCTGGCCAGCAGGTGCGGATGCGGGCGCAGCGGCTGGGAGCTCTCGAGCCCAACATCCTGCTCCTGACGGAAAACGACCTGGACGTCATCTGCGGTGCGATCTCGAAGGAGCCCTTTGGGCTTGCGATCATCGATTCGATCCAGACCGTCACCGACGCCGGCTTCGAGGGCAGCGCGGGCAGCGTGACCCAGGTCCGCGAGTCGGCGGCGCGGCTCATGAGGCTCGCGAAAGAAAGCGGTGTCCCGATCTTCTTGGTCGGCCATGTCACGAAAGACGGTTCAATCGCCGGTCCGAGGGTCCTTGAGCATATCGTTGACACCGTGCTGTACCTCGAAGGCGATCGGCGGCAGGAGCTGCGCATCCTCCGCGCGATGAAGAATCGTTTCGGCTCGGCCGAAGAGATCGGCGTGTTCGCGATGGGCGAAGCCGGGCTCGAGGAGGTGTCCGACCCTTCGGCCGCCCTCCTCGGCGCGTCCGCGACGTCATCGCCGGGCACCGCGATCGTGGCGGCCCTAGAAGGCACGAGGCCGCTTTTGGTCGAGATCCAGTCCCTGGTCAACCAGACCGAGAACAGCATGGTGCGGCGCATCGCCAACGGCATCGACATCAACCGCCTTCACATGATCCTCGCCGTACTCGAGAAGAGACTCACGTACAAGTTCGGAAAGTCGGACATCTTCGTCAGCGTCGCGGGCGGCATCCGGGTCACGGAGCCGGCCGCGGACCTCGGTCTCGCGCTGTCGATCGTCAGCAACCAGAACAACAGGCCACTGCCGGACGGCCTGGTTGTCATCGGTGAGCTGGGATTGACAGGCGAAGTGCGTCGCGTCGGCCAGCTCGAGCGCCGCCTCCAGGAGGCGTCGCGGCATGGCCTGACGCGCGCGTTGATTCCGACCGGTGTCAAAACCGGCCGGCATGCCGGCCTCGAGATCATCGAGGTCCGGACTCTGGCGGAGGCCGCCTCCGCCGCGTTTTCTACACCTATGAGGTCCGGCGCATTCATAAGGGAGTCCGAGGTATCGGTCTCCTGAGGAGGTAACCCTTGAAGCGTTCCGAGCATCTCGCCCGTTGGATCGGGGCGGGACTCGGAGTGATCGGTGGTTTCACGCTCGGATATTTCTTGGTCCGCGGCGCGGGTAACCCGCACCCCGGATACATCATCATCGGGCTGACCACGCTGGAAGGTTTGATCTTCGCCTACCTCGGCACGCCGTACGTGCTCGGGGGATGGAGGACGTTCAACTTCCGGCTGACGAGCACTCCGCTTCCCGACCTCTTAAGCGGCCTTCTCGGCATGGTCGTCGGCCTCATCATCGCCGTGCTCATCGGCGTGTTCGTGCGCGACCTTCCTTATGGATACGCGCTCTCGTCGGTGCTGGCGCTCCTGCTCGCGGCGCAAGGCGCCTCGGTCGGCCTGACACGCCGCACAGAGCTCGCCGCCCTGTTCTTCGGTGGCGGCGACCACGAAGAGAAAGGTCACCGCCTGACCGCCGTCCTCCTCGATACGTCGGTGATCATCGACGGCCGCATCCAGGACATCGCGAAGACGGGCTTCGTCGACATGCCGCTCGTGATCCTCAGCTCGGTTCTGCGAGAGCTGCAGATGGTGGCAGACTCGGCCGACGCCACTCGCCGCCGCCGCGGGCGCCGCGGGCTGGACGTGCTGACCGAGATGCAGAAGGACCCCTCGATCAACCTGCAGGTCACCGAGGACGACGCGGCGCCAGACCAGGAGATCGACGCGCTCCTCGTGCGCATGGCGAAGCGCAAGGGCTGGGGCATCATGACGCAGGACTTCAACCTCAACCGCATCGCCAAGCTTGAAGGCGTGGCGGTGCTGAACCTCAACGATCTGGCGCAGGCGATGCGCCCGGTGGCGATACCGGGTGAGGAGATCATTGTCACGGTCTCACGTGAAGGCAAGGAGCCCGGTCAGGGAGTGGGCAGCCTCGACGACGGAACGATGGTCGTCATCCAGAACGGCCGTCGCATGCTGAACCAGACCATCACCGCGGTGGTCACGTCGGTGATCCAGACCTCGGCCGGACGGATGATCTTCGCCGAGCCCGCCGGGATGGACACGCGCCGGCCTGGCGGTCGCTCCAAGCGCGAGGAGTCCGCGTGACGCCGAGGGTGGGGGCGATAGTGGCTGCCGCGGGCTCCGGCTCGCGGCTCGGTCGCGGGAGCAAGGCGCTCGTCCAGCTGAACGGCCGGACCACTCTGGCGCGGGTGCTCGAGCTGTTCTTAGCCCTGGACGAGGTGGACCGGGTCGTGGTCGTCGGCCCGCCCAGCCGCCTCGAGTACGCCGAGCGCGAGGTGCAGGCCCTGCATCCCCGTAAGCCTGTGATCGTCAAGGCAGGCGGAGAGAGCCGCCAGGCGTCGGTCCGCGCCGGACTCGCGGCCCTTGGCGAATGCGACTTCGTGCTCGTGCACGACGCTGCGCGCCCCCTCGCCACAGCCACCCTCGTGCGCAGGGTGCTTGCGGCCGCGATGGAGTCGGGCGCCGCGTTCCCGGCCATCGCGCCTCGAGACGCCGTGAAAAGGGTCGAGGGCAACCGCCTTGTCGAGAGCCTCGACCGCACGCGCATCGTTCTCGCGCAGACCCCGCAGGCTTTCTCGTACGAGCTGCTGTCGCGAGCACATCGCGAGGCGGCCGACGCTGGTCTTGTCGGCGACGACGACGCGCAGCTGGTCGCCGCGACCGGTCACGAGGTGACCGTCGTGGAAGGCGAACCCGCCAACATCAAGCTGACGACTCCCGAAGACCTCGAAGTGGTGGAGGCGCTGATCAAAGAACACGAACCGGCTGCGCCGTGAGGGTGGGGGCCGGCTACGACATCCACCGGCTGCGCGCCGGCCGCGAGCTGATCATCGGCGGCGTGCGCATCGACCACCCCACCGGCCTCGACGGTCACTCCGACGCCGACGTGTTGACGCACGCGGTGATCGACGCGCTGCTGGGCGCGGCGGGCCTGGGCGATATAGGGACACTCTTCCCCGCCGCCGACCCTCAATTCAAGGACGTCTCCAGCCTGGACTTGCTCTCGACCACGGTGGAGGCGCTGCGCAAGGCGGGCTACCACATCGTCAACGTCGACAGCACGGTCATCGCTCAAGCCCCGCGCCTCGAATCACATCTCCAGGCGATGAGGTCAAACCTCTGCAGGCGCATGGGAATCGACGAGGTGAACGTCAAAGCGACATCACCCGAAGGCCTCGGCGAGCTTGGAAACGAAGAGGGCATCGCAGCGCAGGCGGTCGCGCTGATCGAATAGCTACGCTCCGCGAGAGCTGGCCCAGGTGCTCACCGACGGGAACTTGCCCGGCGAGCAGCCCGGCACTCCCGTTTACCCGACACTTAGTGTCGTGACCCTGCGCCTGCACAACACGCTGACGGGCACGAAGGACGTCTTCGAGCCGCTGGAACGGGGACGCGTGCGCATGTACACCTGCGGGCCCACGGTCTGGAACTACGCCCACGTCGGCAACCTGCGCGCCTTCCTCGTCTACGACCTGGTGCGCCGTCATCTGCAGGTGGGTGGCGACCGCGTGGACCATGTGATGAACCTGACTGACATCGACGATCGGATCCTCGACCAGGCGATGCACGCGGAGACCACGATCACCGACTACGTCAAGCCCTACGTGACCGCTTTCTTCGAAGACATGGCCTCCCTGCGCGCCCAGCCCGCCGAGCACTACCCGCGCGCGACCGCCCACATCCCGGAGATGGTGCAGATGATCTCCACGCTGCTCGAGAACCAGCACGCGTACATCGCCGACGGCGACGTTTACTACCGAATCTCGAGCTTCCCCGCCTACGGCGCCCTCTCCCGTCTGGACCGCGGTGGGCTCAAGGCGGGCGTGCGCGTGGCGACCGACAAATACGACAAGGAGTCGGTCAGCGACTTCGCCCTCTGGAAGAAATCGCGACCGGACGACGAAAAGCTCGGCGCGGCGTGGGACGCGCCCTTCGGCCGCGGAAGGCCCGGGTGGCACATCGAGTGCTCGGCGATGAGCAAGCGCTACCTGGGACCGACGCTCGACATCCACGCGGGCGGCGTCGACCTGATGTTCCCCCATCACGAAAACGAGATCGCCCAGTCCGAGGCCGCCAACCTCCAGACGTTCGCCCGCGTGTGGCTGCACTCCGAGCATCTCGCGGACGCCACAGGCGAAAAGATGTCGAAGAGCGCCGGCGGATTCACGACCCTGCGCGATCTGGTCGACGGCGGCCACGACCCGGTGTCCGTCCGCTTCTTCCTCTTGGCCAGCGCGCACTACCGCACGCGGCTGCGCCTGAGCTCCGAAGCCCTGCGGGCCGCGGCCGAGCAGGTGCGCCGACTGCGCGAGTTCGCGGACCGCGTGCGGCGGACGACGCCTGGACACGAAGACGACGAGCGCCTCATCAGTCGGATCGCTGAGGTCCGCGCGGGCTACCGCGCAGCGCTCGACGACGACCTCAACCTTCCACAGGGTGTCGGCCTGGTTTTCGAGCTCCTGCGCGAAGCGAACGCGGCCTTGGACGTGGACGGGGTAGGCGGCCGTGGGCGCGAGGAGCTGCTCGAGCTGATCGCCGACGTCGACGCCCACCTGGACGTCATCCACGCCGAAGAGCCGGGGCTCGCCGACGAGGTGGAGCGCTTGATCGCCGAACGTGAGGCGGCGCGACAGGCCCGCGACTTCACCCGCTCCGACCAGATCCGGGACGAGCTGCGCGGGCGAGGCATCGCGCTCGAAGACTCGAAGGAGGGCGTGCGATGGCGCCGCGTCCGCTGAACCGCCGACGTCCACCGCGCGGCTCTGGGACATCGGGGGCCGCGCCGCGCCCAATGAACCGCATGCGTCCTGCGCGTGCGGTGGAGGCCCCGGCGTCCGCGCTCATCCACGGCCGCAACGCCGTGCTGGAGGCGGCGCGTGCGGGGCGCGTGGTCAGGGTCTTCCAGGCGTCCGGTCTGGGCCACGACCCGCGCCTCGACGAGCTCGCCAGGCTCGCCCGTGTCGAAGTGGTGGACCCGGCGCGCCTGGACGTGATCGCGCCGGGCGTCCACCAGGGCGTGGCGGCCGAGCTGCAGCCGCGACGCGAGTGGGCGCTCAAGGACCTGCTCGCGACGAATCCGTCCCTGCTGATCGCCCTCGACTCGATCATGGATCCTCAGAATCTCGGCGCGATCCTGCGCAGCGCCGAGGTCGCGGGCTGCGAAGGCGCGATCATCCCCGATCACCGCAGCGCGCCCCTCTCGGCCGTCGCCGTCAAAGCAAGCTCGGGCGCGAGCGAGCTGCTGCGGATCGCCAAGGTGTCGGGGCTCCCGTCGGCCATCGCGGAGGTCAAGCGCGCAGGTATCTGGTGCGTCGCGCTGGATCCGCGCGGTGACATGCA
>DAIPXW010000025.1:0-12839 GCA_036783075.1 Candidatus Dormiibacterota bacterium
CACGCCGGGGGAGGCGGCGGCGCGGGCGCCGCGGCCGGCCCAGACGACGGCGGCCGAGGCGCAGCGCCGCCCGAGACCGGTGCATACCCGGGTTTGTATGGGTGATGGACGATGGTCTGGATCACCGGTGGCGCCTTCTGAATCGGCGTCGCGGCCACGGGAACCGGGGGTGGGGCCTCCGCGACCGGCATCTTGCCCGAAAAGTACGTCGCGGCAAGGTTCGAGAAGAGCCAGGTCATCCCCAGCGCGCCTGCCGCGCCACCCAGCGTGGCCAGGCGGACGATGAGGATCGCGCGGTCGCGGGTGGCCTCTTCGGGGCGCCTGTCCATCAGTCGTCCGGCGGCGGCGTCGGCCGCGGGCTGTGATTAGGGCTGGGTGACTCGCGCTCGGGCGGGGAGGTCGGGGCGACCGGCCTCGGCGGCGTAACCGCGCGCCTTGGTGGCGGGGGGTCGTAGACGTCCACGGTCTTGTGCACGGCCGGAACCGGCGGGAAGAGGGCGCTGGCGTTGATCTGAGGGGGCGCCGCGACCGGTATGACCAGGCTCAGGACCGTGGGAACGCCGGCGATGACGACCGCGATCACGGCCGCCAGCAAACCCGATCCAAACGTGAACAGGATGAACCGCCAGGTCCGGTTCTTCCTCGGCGTTCTGTCCCTTGCAGTCGACCTGGCCGGCCGTAGAGCCGCGAGCCGCCTGGAGATCATCTTTCCTCCTCGAATTGCCGGGTTGAACCGTCCCCGGCCCAGATGGAGAAGAAACGCCCCCGACGGCCGAAGTCGGAACCCTTGGTGGCGAGAACGCGCTCCCCGAGAGGAACTTGCGGCGGATAGACTCCGGGGCGGTGGAAAACCGCGCGTTCGAGGGTCATGACGCCTCTATTGACGCCTGGGCGACGCGAAGTCAGAAGGCGGGCCTCTCCGAAAGACTGTTCTCACCTCGCGTCATCCGCAGCGGCAGTGGGGCGCTTTGATCGACGACCCGGTCCTGGTGAACGACTGGCACCCTGTAGCGCGGGTGGAGGAGCTTGCCGGCGGCGGACCGATCGCGGCCCGTCTGCTTGGTGAGGACCTCGTCCTGTGGCGTTCTGGCGACGAGCTCTTCGCCTGGCGCGATCTCTGCGTCCACCGTGGCACCCGGCTGTCCCTGGGCCGCGTCGTCGACGGGTCGCGACTCGAGTGCCCGTACCACGGCTGGACCTACGGCACGGACGCGTGCTGTGTCCACATACCCGCCCATCCCGACCAGGTGCCTCCGGCAAAGGCGCGGGCCGTGTCCTATCGCGCGAAGCCGGCGCATGGGATCGTGTGGGTGACGCTGGGTAGCGGCGCGACGGCGATCCCCACCTTCGACCTGCTAGATCATCCCGCCTATCGCGTGGTCTTGGCCGGTCCGTATCGGGTGAGGGCGAGCGGGCCGCGCATCGTCGAGAACTTCCTCGACGTCGGGCACTTCCCTTTCGTCCACGAAGGGATCCTCGGGGACCGCGCGCGACCCGAGATCGAGGATTACCAGGCGAGAATCGACGCGCGCGGCGTGGTGGCGACAGGGGTCAAGGTGTATCAACCCGATCCATACGGGACGGGACGCGGCTCGACCGTCGAGTACACGTATCGCGCCCTCCGGCCGCTTTCGGCGTCGCTCGTCAAACATGGCGAGCATTCCTTTGGGATGCTGCTGTCGGTGACTCCGCATGACGAGGTGGACAGCACAGCCTGGATGTGGATGGCCATGAACTACGAACCGGAGTCTTCGATCGTGGAGTTCCAGGACAGGATCTTCGCGCAGGACCGTCCCATCCTCGAGTCACAGCGACCCGAGCTGCTGCCGACCGACCTCCAGGCGGAGCTGCACCTGCGCAGCGACCGCACAGCGATCGCGTACCGAAAGTGGCTTCGCGACCTGGGAGTGCGCACAGGCATCGCTTGACCAGCGCGATTCGGACCGCCGGCGATCAGGCAGCGCCTGCCGCGGTAACCGAGGTTTCGCCCGTGTCACCTGTTGGCCCGTGACGGGAGATTTGCACCCCGCGGCCTGATCGCCAGCGCCTCAGGACGTGCGCCGAAACCGCGATGACGGCAGCGAGGGCGAAGGCGTCGACCGGTGTGCGGAGCCGGGCGAAATCGACGTAGCTGAACAGAGCCGTGGTGCTGAGGCTGCAGGCGACGACCAGGAACAAGGCAGCGATCCCCAGGGCAACCGTTCGGTCCAGGCGGGGCCAGAGAACGACCGCAGCGATGAACGCCAGCGGAAGGGCCGGGTACGCCGCGTACAAAACCAGTGCGTACGCGGCCAGCGCCATCGCCACCCATTCGAGCGGTCCCGGGGGAATGTATGCATACGGGACGATCAGCCACTGGCCAAAGAAATCCCTGAGGCTCTTCGCCAGGAATTCGAGCGGATGCCGACCGATGATGTCCAGGCTGAACGCCGAAGCGTCCGCATAGTTGGTCCCCATCGCTGCAGGGTTGGCGTTGAGAATGTCGTAAGGGTCGTGGTCGCCGCGAGGAAGGTTGGTGATGCCCTGCCACAACGCCGGGAATCGGGTCGCGTCCCCTTCACCCTGCATGCCGTACTCGAGCACCTTGCCCAGCAGGTTGATGTTGCTGACCGCAGACAGGCCGGCATGAGGATGGATTCGGTCGTTGATCACGCCGTAGCCAAACACCGGTAAATAGACAGCAGCAGTCACGAGCAGCACAGGGGGCCATCTCCGGCGGTCGCTGACCAGGACCACCGCCAGCAGGCAGATCGGCAGGTACAGGAGTGACGGCCTGGTCAGCAGCGCGAGTATCGAGGCGACGCCGAAAACGACGGCCCATCGTGCTTCCCGGTTCCTCATCCACAACCAGAACGCGAGCACGATCGTCATCGCGAGAAAGATCGCAAGCGACTCCGTCATGATCAGCCGCTCCCAGTCGAGCAGCCGGACGTTGCTTCCAAAAAGGATCCCAGCGACCGTCGCCGCGACGCGTGAGCCGCTCAGTCCGAACGTCAAAACGTAGAGCTCGGCAGCCGTTGCGACCATGAGCGCCGCTTGCGCGTAGACGACCCAGCTTCCGGCCACCCCGCCCTGGAGGAAACCGACCAGGGCGAGAAGGGCGGGGTATCCGGGCGTTCGATCGGCATCGAACAGGTTTCCCAGGTTGGGCTCGTGAACGAGGCGAGCACCAAGCGAGATGTAGCTCGGGCTGTCCGGTAGCTGAAAGACCAACGGGCGTCGCGCGAGAATCGCCGCCTGCCCTACCGCGCATCCTGCCGCAACCAAGCCCAATGGCACTGCGTGCGCGGAGTGGATCAGTCGAACAGCGATCGGTTTCAGGCCAGCTAGTCTAGCCAGCAGTCGCGCGCTTCCGGTTCAGTCAGCCCGACGGTGTCGGGTTCGAAAATGACAGCGGAGGCGGCGACTTCGAAGACGAGGATTTGGTGGACCCGAGGGGATTCGAACCCCTGACCTTCTGACTGCCAGTCAGACGCGCTCCCAACTGCGCCACGGGCCCACGAAGTGCGGCGAAGAGTTTGATGATACCGCCCGCCTCGCAACCTTCCGACCGCATGACCTTTCCGCCGCTACCATCTTGCGACGAAGGTGCTCACGCGTGAAATCGACCATGGCGAGCTGAAGGGCGGAGGTTACCTGGCCGCTCCCGACGGCGACGGGCCGCACCCAGGCGTTGTCGTCATCCATGAGGCGTATGGACTGAACGACAACATCAAGGACATCACGCGACGCTTCGCGGAGGCCGGTTACGTCGCGCTCGCGGTGGACATGTTCAGCGACCGCAACCGCGCGATCTGCATGGCCCGCTACATGACGGGCATGCTGGTCGGGTCGGTGAACCGCTACGGGATCGACGATCTGAAGTCAGCGCTCACGTACCTCATGAAGAATCCAACCGTGGATGCCGGACGCGTTGGTGCCATCGGGTTCTGCATGGGTGGCGGATTCGCAATCGCATGGGCCTGCACCGATTCGCGCCTCAAGGCCATCGCGCCCTTCTACGGCGCGAACCCGAAACCGCTCGAGGTCGTGAGCCGCCTGTGCCCCGTCGTCGGCTCATATCCCGAGAAGGACCTCACCGCCGGCGGGGGTCGCGCGCTTGACCAGGCGCTCCAGAGCCACGGCATCACGCGCGACATCAAGATCTATCCCGGAGCGAGGCACTCGTTTTTCAACGACACGGGCCGCTCCTATGACAAGGCTGCGGCGGACGATTCCTGGCGTCGGGTCCTGGCCTTTTTCGGCGATCAGCTACAGGCGGCGGACGAGAAGACCGCTGGCTAGCGCCGCCACCGCCCGTTGCCGCCGGAGCCGTTCCTGCTCGACCCGCTCCTGCTCGACCCGTTGCGGCTCGGCCCGGGACGTGAGCCGGCACGCGGCGCCACGCCTGTCGCGTGAGCTTTCATCGGCCGGCCCTCGCGGTACTGCCAGCTGCCCTCGTCGACGAGCAGGTTGGTGTCGAGCTCACGGATAAGCGGCGCGCCCTGGCGGCTGAGCTTGATCCACGCCGGCTCGTCCTCGGGTGTCACGAACGTGAGCGCGCGCCCGGCCTCCCCCATACGCGCCGTGCGGCCGACGCGATGGGTCAGCCACTGCGCCGAGTCGGGCAGCTCGAAGTTGACGACGAGGCCGATGCTGGCCACGTCGATTCCCCGCGCAGCGACGTTTGTCGCGACGAGGATCTGACTCCGCCCATCGCGAAACGAATCCATCGTGCGATCGCGGATCGACTGCGAAAGGTCGCCCTGCAGCTCAACAGAGTTGTGGCCCAGCTGCCGAAGGCTCTTGTTCAGCTTCTTGACACCGTGCTTGGTGCGTCCGAAGACGATCGCGGTTCCCGACAGGCGCCGCAACAGCTTGCTCAGCGTCTGCAGCTTGAGGTCGCGCTCAACGCGGAGCAGCCCGTGCTCCAGCAGCTCGGCGTGGTCGGACGCGATCCTGACCTGCACCGGGTCGTGCGTGTGCTTCTCGACCATGTTCGTGACCCAGCTCGGCATCGTCGCCGATGCGAGCACGGTCTGCGGCTCGTATGTGAGTCCGAGGATGCGTTCGACCGACGGTGCGAATCCCGCGTCCAGCATCTCGTCCGCCTCATCGAGCACTAGGTACTCGATGCGCGACAGCGACAGAAGCCCCTGTCCGAGCATGTCGAGGATGCGGCCGGGCGTCCCGACCACGACGTCCACGCCGCGGCGAAGAGCGAGGCGCTGCGTGGCGTAGCCGACGCCCCCGTACAGGACCGTTGAGCGCATGTCGCCCGCGAGCGAGCGAAGCACCTTCTCGACCTGGAGCGCGAGCTCGCGGGTCGGGGTGACGATGAGCGCCTTGGGCCCGGCGCCCCCGCGATGCATGCGCTCGATCATCGGGATCAAAAAGGCGAGGGTCTTGCCCGAGCCTGTCTGAGCCTCCATGACGACGTCCCGTCCGGCCATGAGTGCCGGGATGGCCTCTGCCTGGACCTGGACGGGTTCCGTGATGCCCTGGGCGGACAAAGCGGCGAGTATGCGCGGGCTGACGCCCGCTTCGGCGAATGTTGACAACGTGATCTCCTGATCCTCTCCGGGTTCGTATTTGTAATCGCGACGATCAGGACACCGTTAGCGTTACGGCGGGAGAGGACCCGAGCGGAGCGGGCCGGCAGAAGCCGGCCGAGAGTCCACAGTCTACGGGTTCTGCCCCCCGGACGTCCGTTTCGATCACGATGGTCGTTCTCAAATGAACATCCTGGTCACCGGCGGCACGGGTGCGCTGGGGCGCCCGCTCGTGACCCTGCTGCGCGATTCAGGCCATCGGGCGCGGATCCTGACACGCAACCCGGAAGGCCAGGTCGACGCCGTCCAGGGCGACCTCGCCACCGGCGCCGGGCTCGAGAAAGCGGTCGCGGGGATGGACGCGGTCATCCATGCCGCCTCGGCCACGACCCAACCGTTGAAGAGCCGGGCCATCGACGTCGTCGGCACCAGGCGCCTCCTGGCGATGGCTCGCGAGGCGCGCGTGCGCCACGCCGTCTACATCTCGATCGTCGGGATGGAGGGGATCGCCTACCCGTACTACAGGGCGAAGCTCGCCGCTGAGGCGGTGGTTCGCGAGGACATCGTGCCCTGGTCGATCCTGCGCGCCACCCAGTTCCACACCTTGATGGAGACGTTTCTCGGCGGGTTCACTGCTCTGCCGCTCATCGCCACCGTGCCGTTTCGATGGCAGTTTCAGCCGGTGGATACGCACGACGTCGCGGCCCGCCTCGTCGAGATCGTCACGCAAGAGCCGGTCGGGAGGCTGCCCGACTTCGGCGGTCCCGAGGTGCGCGACTTCAAGAGCATCGCGCAGTCCTGGCTTGCGGCGCGCAAACCCGGCAAGCGCCTCGTCAACCTGCCGCTCCCTTTCAAGTTCAGCGGCCAGCTCGCCGAAGGCCGCCTCCTCTGCCCGGACCACAGGGACGGGAAGATCACATTCGAGCAGTACCTGGCGTCAAAGTACTCGGCATGAGCGGGATGGTCGAGCGCTTCGGCAGGACGGGCTTCGCCGCTCTCGCGAGCCTCATCTGGGCACTGCCCATGGCCGCGTGGGCGGGCTCGTCCGACCTGTCGCCGATCGACCAGACGGCCTACCCGAAGGTGGCGCTGGCCGTCGGCCTCGTCATGTTGGTGGTCTGGATCGTCCTGCTCACGCGCCTCGGACGGGTCCGGGTGAGCGCGCGGCAGCGGAGCTTCGACATCGGGCAGATGTCCCCCTCCGAGAAGCGGTGGACGCTCGCCACCGTGGCGTTCGGGGCGGGCGCGATCGCCTGGCTGAACGCCGCCGCCACCGTCGACTGGTCACCGCTGGGCACCGCCGTCGCCGCCGGCAAGGCCGGACCGATCGTCTTCGGGGCCGCCCTGGCCGCTTTCCTCCTCGTGATGATCGTGGGCTTGTGGACCAGCTGGCGAAAGGAGCGACAGGCTTTCGCGCGCCGGATCTCTGAGGCGCGACGGCCCATCTGACCCGATTCCCAGTTCTCGGCCTGACCGCTGGAGTCTGCCTGGAATAGTTGCGTGCGCAAGCAAGTATCAGTGATTGCGCATTCACTTTTCAGGAGGAAACCAATGGTCAAGTACGAAATCGATCAGCATCACACCCATCTCGGGTTCACCGCCAAGCATCTCGGCGTATCCACTGTGCACGGAAGGTTCAACAAGTTCGAGGGCGCCCTCGAGGGCCCCGACGGCGACTACACCAGGGCCCGCGGTGAGGTCAGGATCGAGGTGGCGAGCCTCGAGTCCCGAAGCGACCAGCGCGACAACCACCTTCGCTCGGCCGACTTCTTCGACGTTGAGAAGTACCCCTACATCACCTTCAAGCTCAGCAGCGTGGAGGCGATCGACGCCGAGTCGTTCCGTGTGACAGGTGATCTCACCGTCAAGGACGTCACCAAACCCATCACGCTCGAGGCGACGATCGAAGGCCGCATGGCCGACCCGTTCGGCGGCAAGGAGCGCGTCGGGATCACGGCCCGCGGCCAGCTCAACCGGATGGACTTCGGCCTCAACTGGGATGGGCTCGCCGGCGCGGTGCCGTTCGCCAGCCACACGATCAAGCTCGAGGTCGACGCCGAGATCGTAGTCAAGTCAGCAGAGACGGCCGCGTTGGCCTCTTAAAGGAAAGAAGGAGGGGAGGGTCGATTTTTCTCGAACCCTTCCCGTCCTTCTATATGTATGCCTAGGATTACCCCCGTGGCGAAGCTGAGCAGCGCGAAGACGGTACAGGTATGGGAAGGCATCTCGCGAGCCCACTGCTCGATGATCGCGGCGCTCGAGAAGGACATGGTGCCGGAGACCGGGATCCCGCTCAGCTGGTACGACGTTCTCGCCCACCTCAGCCAGGCGCCGGACGCCATGCTCCGTTTCCAGGACCTCGCGCGGGTGGCGGGCCTCACCGACAGCGGGGCCTCACGGCGCCTCAACCAGATGATCAAGTCCGGCCTGATCGATCGCCACTCCTGCCCGACCGACCGCCGCGGCGTCTACGCGCACCTGACGGCGAAAGGAAAAACTGCGTATGACAAAGCCCACGTGGTCTTCTTGCGCAGCCTCCAGCGAAACCTCGGAAACCAGCTGGACCCCGGGGAGGCGGACGTCGTGCACGCCGCCCTTTCGCGCCTCTAGCGTCGGGCTTTACGAGACGCCTTGGCGTCAGCCGGCTTCGGCCGTCTTCGCGAGGTTTGACAGAAGGGTCCCGAACTCCTTCGAAACCTGCGGGCCGAGCATGCCGCGCATCACCGGTCCGAGCGGACCGTTGACCTCGACGGTCTGACCAATCCTCGTCTTGCCGCCTGCGGGATCGATTCTGCAGTTGAAGCGAAACCTGGTTCCCGGCACCACGCTCGTCTCGAGGGCGAAGAAACGGCCCGGCTGAACCTCGACGAGCTTCATCTTGTGGTGCTGGCCGGCCTTTGTGTTCATGATCCCTTCGGTTCCTGCGGCGAACCCGCCCGTCCAGTCCATCGTCGAGACGTTCGGGTTCCAGTCGCCCCACGTGGTCATGTCCGACCAGATCTTCCAGACGCGATCCGCGGAAGCCGTGGTTTCGACCGACGTTCCGTACTCAGCCATGTAGTCCTCCCAGTCGAATAAGGTCCGCGCGATGCCATTTATATTCCCCCTGTGACCCAGGCCGCGCGATCACTCGGATATGGCATCGACTTCGGCACCAGCAACAGCGCCGTGTCGATCGCATATCCCGACCGCGTCGAAGTCGTTCGAGTGGGCGCACAGCGCACGTCCTCCACCCTGCCTTCCTTCGTCTACCTGCATCGCGCAGGCCGCCGTGCGGCGGGTGACGAGGCGGTCAGGACGTTCCTCAGGTCAGGCCACCTCAAGACCGACTGCTGGAAATGCCCACTGGCGCCCTACGGTTGGGACACCGACTGCAGGCAGTACCGGAAGGGCGGCGGCTGCAGCGACTCGCGGATGCTGTCGGGCGTCAAGCACGAGCTGGCGAAACTGGGCTTCGCCGGCACCAACTCGTGGGCGACCGACTTCAGCGTGGGATCTCTTGTCAGCGTGGTGCTGAAGCGGCTCAAAGTCGAGGCCGACGCCGTCACCGGGCAGAACGTCACCTCGGTCGTGCTCGGCCATCCCGTCGTGTTCGCCGGCGCCGATCCGGACAACCGGGCGGCGTCCGACGCGGAAGCTTTCAGCCGGCTCGCCGACGCGGCTACCAAGGCGGGTTTCAGCGAGGTGGCCTTCCTGCCCGAGCCGACGGCGGCGGTGATCGGGGAACCGGCCCGGCACGCGGTCGAGATCGCCGTCGACTTCGGCGGCGGCACGTTCGACGTGGCGGTGCTCGACTCGCGCGCCGGCGCGCCGCGAATCGCGGGAATGGCCGGCGTCGCGGTCGGCGGCGAGATCCTCGACGGCGTGCTGTTCGAGACGAGTGTCGGCCCGGCCCTCGGCCTGGAGGTGCTGCCCAACTGGCTGTTCAACGAACTGCGCACCGCAAGCTCGGTGCGCCTGCTCATGGCGGACCCGGGCATCCCTTCGATCCTTGCGCGCATCGGTGGCCCCGAGGCCGAGCTCGTACACGCGCTTCTCTACGGAGGCCACGCGTACGACTTCTACAAAGCCATCGAGTCGGCGAAGATCGAGCTGTCGAGTGCCGAGGTGACGGAGCTCCGCTTCCCGCCCCTCAGACTCCAGATCACCCTGCGCCGCTCGGCCTTCGAGGCGATGATCCGACCAGAGCTCGACCTCGTGCGACAGGCGATCACGAGAGCTCTCGACGAGGCGAATGTCTCGCCCGGGGACGTTGGTCGGGTGCTGCTCACGGGCGGCTCCGCCTACATCCCCGCATTTCGAGAAGATCTTGCGGCGACGTTCGGCGCGGATCGCCTGGAGCAGAGGGACGCGTTCACCGCGGTCGTGTACGGGCTCGGCGTCCGCGCCCAGCAGCTGTGGGGCTCGGTCAGCCTTCCGCGGGCGTGAGGATCACCGCCTGGACCACGGGCGGCGCCTTCTCCTTCGTCCAGTTCAGCACGACGATCACCGCGAGCAGCAGCACCGTGCCGGCCACCTGCATCGGGTAGAGCGGCTGGTTGAAGCCCCAAGGAGCCGGCGCCGAGGCGATCAGCGTGGCGGCGACCGGGTAAGCGAGCTCGGCGATCGTCGCAAGCGACGCGGGGGTGCGCGAGAGCGCGCGGTAGTAGAGGAGCAGGGCGAGCAAGCCGGGGACGAGGGCGATCGCCAGCAGGTTGGGGAAGAGGTCGCTCGCCTGGTAGTGGCTGAAGCCTGATGCTCCGTACTGGACCAGCACGATCACGATGAGCACGGGCAGCGCGAGAGTGAAGCGCAGCGACGTCATGCTCCAGAAGCTGATCGACCCGAGCGCGAAGCGGCCCAGCACGGTGCCGCTGGCCCAGAGCGCGGCGGCGCCCAGCGCGAGAAGGCCGGCTTCGACCCTGCCCTTCTGCAGCGCGGACACCGGAGCGCCCGGATCCTGCGCGAAAACGACGAGGTACACGGCGACGAGCGCTACGGCAGCCGCGGGCCAGAACCACGGCCGGCGCCTTTCGCCGAGCACGATCCACGCGAGGACGATCGCGATCAGCGGCTGGGTCTGCTGAAGGACGAAAGTCTCCGCATAGATCTGGTACGAGAACGACGCCGTGAACAGGATCGTGGCGAGAGATTGAGCACCGACCGCGATCAACCCCACGGCGATCCATCCGCGGAGTCCGAGGTTGCGCACCTCGCGCCGGCTTCGGACCAGCACGGGAAGCAGGAACAGGGCGACCAGGGCGTCTTCGGCGACGACGATCTCGGTCGGGCTGAGGTGCTTGATCAGCTGGTTGCGGAAGTAGGCGTCCGACGCCCACATCGTCGCCGCGACTGCGATGAGGATTACCGAGTAGCGGTCGAGGCCAGAGTCGCCGCCGGCGGTCTTCACTGGTTCCACAGCTCCATTTCAACGCAAATGAGCACCGAAAGCTTCCCTGCCTCCCGTCTCCCGACAGGGGACATAGTCAGGGCGAGGGCGGTACAGAGGTAAGCAGATCGTCCTCGGCGACGGCCGCCTCGAGCGGCACGTCCGGATGCTGCAGCACGTAGATCTCCTCGGGGCGGTCATGCCCCTCGAGGCGCCGCTTGCCCACGCTGACGAGGCGGATGTCGCCGCGCAGGATGTCGGCCACGATCGAGTAGGTCGTCTCCGAAACGAGCACCTGGTTGCCGACCGCACGCCTCCGCAGCTTGGCACAGCGGTTGACCGCGGGTGAGCGGTAGTCGCGGTCCTGCGCGTCAGCCTCGCCGGTGAGTATCGCCATCCGCACGCTGATCCGGATCCTATCCATCCACGGCTCTGACAGCACGGCCCGCTGCGCATCCAGTGCGGCCGCGACCGCGTCGGTCGCGCGCAGGAAGACCGCGAAGAAGCTGTCGCCCTCGCCACGCTCCTTCAGGACGATTCCGCCGTTCGCTTCGATCGCGGCCGTGAGCAGCTGGTCGTGGCGCCGCATCGCCGCGTACATCTGTGCGCGGCTGGTCAGCCACATCAGCGTGGACTCGACGACGTCGGTCATCAGGAAGGTCACAATCCCGTCGGGCAGCGACGAGGCCGCGTCGACCGCGATCGATGTCGGCGGACGGGTTGAGCGTTTGCCGTCCCCCTCGGGCCGGATGGTGGCGGCGACCGCGAGGTATTCGTCGATCGTGTGGGCGCGGCGGAAGAAGTGGACGTTGTACGAAGGCACGAAGCTCCAGTCCGAGTAGTCGTGCGCCGTCTTGCCTTCGCGGCAGACCTCAAGTGCGCCCGACATGAGCCGGCCCAGCTTGACGACCGAGGCCGCGTCCGGGGTGAGCTCGCGTGAGGCCTCCTCGCTCGTGAACCTGCGGTTCTCCTGGTCGGCCACGACCGCGAGGTGGACCGCGCGGACGAAATCCTCGAGGTCCGCCGCCGTGTCGCGGCAGCGATGCAGTTGGTCGATCGTCAGCGTCACAGGGAGATCGCCGGCAGACGAGCCATTGGATTCGATGTGTTCGCCCGCGCCGCCACCCTCAGCCGGGCGGATCAGCATGTCGACGACCCGCTCGAAGCTGTCCTCGACCGCAAACTCGCGCGTCGCCCGCTGGTACACCTCTCCCGCGTTGGGCCAAGTGCCGGTCGCCACGAAGTGATGCGCGGCAATCTGCTCGTAGAGCCACGCCGAGTCGCCCAGCACGAGGTCGAGGGCGAGCGCGACCTGCAGGAAGTCCACTACTGTCCTGTAAAGCTCCTGAACGAACGCGAGCGAGCTCGCGCCCACCACCTTCAGCTCGCGGTCTAGCCCGAGCGCCGGATTGTGCCGGGCGGCTCCGCCGGCGTAGGTGAAGGCCTCGGTAAAGACGATGTCGCCGTGGTTGCGCAGCTTGAGCCGCGTCTGCGACACGCGCGGTCCGGGACCGGCGACGTCGGGACTGTCAGCGACGTGTACGTGGCCCCCAGGGCCCCAGGCCTTCTGGATCGGCGCCCGCAGGTCGGACACGAGCGAGTACGAGCGCTGGATGAACGCCAGCGCCTCCTTGCCTGCCGTGATCTCATAGCGATCCAGCCGCACCGCGCGGAGGTCTTCCTCCCAGGCGGCCGTGATCGCGCCCCTCAAGCCAACGATGCCTGGTTGCACGCTTGCTTCCTTCGGCCTGGCGTCAATCCCAGGCCCCGCTGCACGCCCCCCCGGGCCTGGACGGAAAGGGTAGACCGCCCCAACGTCCGCTGGACCCCCTTAGGCGTGGCGCGGCATACTGCCTGTTGGCGACCTGCATCGTCTCGATCGCTTGGCAGTCGGATCTGTCGCCCATCTCACCTCCCATGGAGCCGTCACCCTGTACCTC
>DAIPXW010000026.1:0-12686 GCA_036783075.1 Candidatus Dormiibacterota bacterium
CCCGATCTTGATCGCCTTGGTGTCCTGGCCGCCGATGTCCAGGACGGTGCGGGTGTTCGGGAAAAGGTACTGGCCTCCGCGCGCGTGGCAGCTGATCTCGGTGACCTGCGTGTCGCCGAAGGTGACCTTGTAGCGGCCGTAACCGGTGCCGACCACGTACGCCACGTCGGAGCGGTTCGCGCCGGCGTCTGAGCACGCCAGCTGGAACGCCTTCTCGGCGGCGGCCGTGACGATTCCCCCGGTGTCGATCAGGGACCGGCCGAGCACGTGCCGCTGGTCGTCCATGACCACGGCCTTGGTCTGAGTGGATCCAACGTCAACGCCACCTACCAACATCGACTCACCCCTTCGCCGCCAACTGGGCGGCGGCTGCTTTGCGAGCTCCTAGAGCCTCGAAGAAAGCGTCTATCCGGTTCTTGAACTGGGCTTCCGACCACAGCCGCGGGTCGACGAGGTCGGACTCGACGAAGAGCGCGGGAACGTCCTTGATCCGGGTCAGGTACTCGCGGCTGTCGGCCATCCCCGTGCTCACCGTCCGGCAGCTCTTCACCGAGTGGTAGACGATGCCGTCGGACTTCCAGTCGCGGACCGCGTCGGCGAGCTGGTCCTGGCTGAAGAACATGTTCGACATCGAACGCCGCCCGGTGATGAGCAGCTGCTCGGCCAGGCTCTCCAGCGGCTTCTCGACGTCGAACTGGATCCCCAGGTCGAGCCCGCCGCCGGCGTAGGCGAGGTATTCGGAGTTGACGTACACCGCGCCCCACGCCTGGAACAGCTCGAGGAAGCGGCGGAAGTACGAGTAGCAGGCAGGACCGACTCCGTGGAGCCGGAACCGCTCCTCGGCGATGGTGCCGATCCCCAGGCGCACCTTGTGCTCCATCTCCTCGCGCAGCTCGGCCATGTACCGTGCGCCGCTCTCCGTGGCCCGATACGCGCTCAGCACACCCATGTACGTGAGGCCGTCGGCCATCGCGTTGAACGGCGCGGGGATGCTCTGGTTGAGCTTGAGCACCGCCGACCAGTCCGCCGCCATGCGGTTCACACGCTCGAGGTTTTCCTGGAGGCGCTCGATCTTGAACGGCCTGCCAGTGACCACCTCGCACGCTTCGATCAGCTCCTCGAGCTGGCTCTGCACGTACCGGCGGTCGTTCTCGAACTGCTCGTCGCCCGGCGCTGTGCTCCAACCGATGCCCCGCTGGCCGGGGATGTCGAGGACGAACACCTTGCATCCGTACATCCGCTGCCAGATCTCGACCCACTTCACGTAGGTGTTGCACATGTTGGTCGCGACGACGATCGAAGGCTTCGGGATGCGGCCGTTCGGATGCTTGCGAGCATCGAGGTGCATGCCGACGTCGGCTTTGACGTAGCCGCAGACGTCGGTGGAGTACCCGTAGTCCTCGGCCTTGTTCAGGTACTCCAGGGAAACCTTCCGGACCGCCATCTGGAGCGAGTTGATCTCTGGAAAGACCAGGTTCAAATCGAATGCCTTGAGGATCTCGGCCGTCGAGCCCATCACGAACACGTAGGCGGCGGGATCGCCGTTCGCCGCCGCGGCGTCGAGCTCCGCGTACCACTCTTTGAAGAGGCGGTTGCCGTCGCGACGGCCGCGGCCGACCAGCTCTCCTTCAATCGACGGTGCGGACACCTGTGGTGCGGTCATCAGTCGAACAGGATCGATTCCACGAAGGTCTCGACCTCCATCCGCATCCGTTCGAAAGCGGTCATCTTCTCTTCGAAGTCAAGAAGCAGGAACGGGACCTTCTTCTCTTCGAGCGTCTTCTGGTAGGCGACCTGCTCGTCCAGCCCCGGTTCGCACATCTTGGCCGCGGCGAGGATCACCGCCTGCGCCCCAGACTCGTCGAAGCGCCGCAGCAGCATTTCCTCCTTGGGTTTGCGATCGTCGTGCTGCACGCAGCTGTACGTGGAGTGCTCGAGGTAGCCTTCCGCGAGCTGGTGAAGCGGGTCGCCGGTCTCGGGAACGTCGTCCACGATCCAGCGCATCCCGATCAGCAGGTCGTCGTCGACGATGTAGCAGGCCTCTTCGATGAGCTGAAGCATGTCCAGCGGCGGCTGCTCGCAGAAGCCACCTTCGAACACCACCCGCACCCGATCCTGGCGGCGTCCATCCCGGTTCGGAATCTCGGCCAACGCGCCAAGGAGGATCTGGTTGTGCTCCTCGCGCGGCATCACCGTCCCGGCCCTGGTCAGCGCGTAGGCCTCGGTCGTCGAAAGAAGCCACGGCGTCTCGCGCTTGAACCTGTACAGCTCACGCAGCAGGCGCCGGTTCTCGTTGTAGACGCGGATGCTGCGCCGCAGGTCGGCCTCCTCGATCGGTCGTCCACATATCCGTTCCAGCTCCGCGGCCACCCGCGCGTACTCGTCACGAAGGTATGCGACGGCGTGCCTGGCGTTGGCGTTCTGCGGCAGGTAGAGGATCTCCGCCGTCATGCCCTTGAAGTTGCGGCCCCAGATGCCGGCCAGGTTTCGCGCCACGTCGCAGATCGGCGTGGTGTAGAAGGCATCCAGGAAGCCGACCCTGCCGCTGAAGCCGAGCTCGAGCGAGGTGCGGCAGATCGAGCAGATGAAAGAGCCGATGTGCGAGTCGGCCTGCTTGGCCTCTAGCCTGGAGCCGGCACCCATCAGCGTGATGGGGAGCATCCCCGCGGCGTGGATCAGCTCCTCGGGGAAGTAGACCGGGAAGTGGCCCACGACATGACCGCCCGGGTGCTGCTCGCGCCAGAGCCTGACGCTCGGGTACGTGAGGTCCTCGGTCAGCTCCGAGCACTGCTCGAGGATCGCGTCGAACCCGGACCGTACGGCGATCGCCATTGGCATTCGCTCCTTTAGACCTTGTTCGCCCGAAGCTTTGGCGTGGTCCGATCTTAGACTGACCGGTCAGTCAAGTCAATAGGCAAGACGCCAGGTGAGGTCGGTCGGGCTGAGGCGGCTAGGCGGCCGGGGAGCCCGGGGTCCGGGCGAGATAGGTCACCGCGGCGCGCTTGCACGTCTCGCGATACCAGGCATGAAGCCGCTCCCAGTCGGCCTCCTGGAGCCACTGGAAAAAGAGCCCGTCGATGATCGCCCGCAAGACGGCCGCCCCCTCCTCCGGATCCTCGACCGCAAAGGCACCTTCGGCGATGCCCTGGACGATGACCTCGGCGTACAGGGCGTTGACGACCGAATGAAACGCGGCGCTGAGCTCGGTGAAGTGCTGGACCCTTGCGGCATGGCCTGCGAGATCGAGATACAGGAGATAGAAACGGCGGTTGGTCTTCGCGCCGGACCAGATCCCGTCGATCATCGCCAGCACCTTGCCGTTCGGGGTGGCGGCCCTGGCCATCGCCTGCCGGACCCGGTCGGCGGTGAGATCGAGCGCCCACCGCATGGTCGCCAGGACGAGGTTCTCCTTGGTTTTGAAGTAGTACAGCACCAGGCCTTTGCTGAGGCCCGCGCCGGCCGCGATCTCGTCCAGCGAGACCCGGTGCACCCCCTTCTCGCTGAAGAGCCGGTACGCGGAGCGGATGAGGTCGATCTTGCGGTCTGGGGCGGGGATGGCCTCGGCGGCCGCTGCTTTCTCGCGCACGGCGGTTAGTCTAACCGGTCGGTCAAGAGTTCCCCGCCTGGTGGCGCGGACTCAGCCGACCGGCGCGAAGACGGCCGTGAAATGGCGCAGCGCCGCGGGCTCGGACACGATCCGGTAGCCCCGGATCGCGGCGCGGTTCCGGGCGAGATGCCCCGCCACCTCGATCACGTAGTCGACGTGGCTCTGGGTATAGACACGGCGCGGCAAAGCGAGGCGCACCAGGTCTTTGTCGGCAGGCACCTGCTTTTTGATGGCCGGATCAGTGTGGCCGAACATGACTGTCCCGACCTCGATGGAGCGCACGCCGCCTTCGACGTACAGGGCGCAGCTCAAGGCCTGGCCGGGCAGCAGGTCGGGCGGCACGTGGGGAAGCATCGCGCGCGCGTCGATGTAGACGGCATGTCCGCCGGGCGGCTCGACGATGGGGATGCCGGCGCTTCGAATGCCGTCTCCGAGATATTCGGCGCTCCGCAGCCGGTACCGGAGGTAGTCCTCGTGGAGGACCTCTTCGAGGCCCTGGGCGATCGCTTCCAGGTCCCGGCCGGCGAGGCCGCCGTAGGTTGTGAAACCCTCGGTCAAGATCAGGAGCTGCCTGGCGCGATCGGCCCAGGCGTCGTTGTTCAAAGCCAGAAAGCCGCCGATGTTGGCGATCCCATCCTTCTTGGCGCTCATCAGGCAGCCGTCGGCGTAGGAGAACTGCTCGCGAGCGATCTCTTTAGGCGTCCTGCCGCCGTTTCCCGGTTCTCGCATCTTGACGAACATCGCGTTCTCGGCAAAGCGGGCCACGTCGAGCACAAGCGGGATTCGATACCGATCGAGCAGCGCACGGGCTTCACGCAGGTTGGCGAGCGATACCGGCTGCCCGCCACCCGTGTTGTCCGTCAGCGTGATGATGCACATCGGCACCTGCTTCGATCGCTCCTCGAGCAGACGCGCCAACCGTTCGAGGTCGATGTTGCCCTTGAACGGGGCCGGCACCGACGGATCGGCCGCCTCGTGGCACGGAAGATCCAGCGCTTCGGCCCCGGTCGCTTCGATGTTGGCCCGAGTCGTGTCGAAATGATGGTTGCCGGGGATGACCTGCCCGGGTCCCGAGGTGACCGAGAACAGTATCCGTTCCGCCGCGCGCCCCTGGTGTGTGGGTATGACATGGCGGAATCCGGTGAGCTCCTTGACCGCATTTTCGAATCGGTAGAAGCTGCTGGAGCCCGCGTACGCCTCGTCGCCCCGCATCATCCCCGCCCACTGCTCGGAGCTCATCGCGCCCGTGCCGGAGTCGGTCAGCAGATCGATGAGCACGTTGGAGGAGGAGAGCCGGAACATGTTGTATCCCGCATCCTGGAGATAGCCCGCGCGTTCTTCGCGGGAGGTCATGCGGATGGGCTCTACGGTCTTGATCTTGAAGGGTTCGATGATCGTGTTGAAGGTGTCGGGTGAGGTCAACGTGGACTCCTACGCCTGGTCTTCTTGCTCGAGGCGCTTTCCAATCCGCTCCAGGAAATCCTTGACGGTGACCTCGGCCACCCGATGGAACAGGGCACGGTCGGCGATCTTACCCAGGAGCCCGAGAGGTGGCGAGTAGTTCGCGCTCAGGCCGAGCTGAGTCCTGGTGGCGCCGACCGGGGCGATCTCGAGCTCGCCTTCGAGGGTCGGAAACAGACTTGCGTCGGTCGCGGCCTGCCACCGGATGGGCATGAACGTGAGCCCGGCGCCTGCCCTGGCGGCGCCGATCTCCACTTCGATCTGCCTGGCGATGCGGCGGTTGCCGACCTGAAACCCCAGCTCGGACAGGAGCTTCTCGCCATCCCCGTTCGCCTGCTTCGCCATGTCGGGCAGCCACTTGTGGACGCCCTGGACGATCTCAGCCTCCACCTGGGCCGATGGGCGCGCCACCATCACGAAAGAGCGAAGGAACACGTCGGGTGGCATCGTGCCACATGCCCGGCCTCTAAGAAGGGCCAAAGGTCCTCACCGTCAAGGACCGATCGGCCCGGTCGCGGGGCGGTGGCTCGGCTCTATGCCTCCGGGTCGACGCGGAACACGGGGTGGTCGGCCAGGTCGGGAAGCGCTTTGAACAGTTCGGAGGCGCGGCGGCCCATCTGATCGCGGTAGGCGACCACGATCCGGTCGCGTTCGCCGCCCTGCAGCTCGACGGCGCGGAATGCGGTGCGACCGTGGTAGCGAAGCAGGCCGCGACCCGCCGCCCGCAGGTTGCGGACCCATTGCGTCTCACCCCGTCCCCCCACCAGGTACCGCACGCCCTGGTGGTCGAATGGGGCGAGTGGGACGGTGATCGAGCGGCCGCTGCGGCGGCCTCGCACGGTGAGCGCGGGCGCTCCGATGAACTTCACGATGGGATTCACCACGTGCGCCATGAAGAAACCGGGCCGTACGTAACGCGGGGTCCCAGAGCTCGTCGTGGCCAATTCAAACCTCCTCGCCCATGGGGCGACAGTACATCTGTCGCCTCACAGTCGGCTGTGGGCTTTGGTGCGCCAAGGGCCGGAAGCCTCTGCGCGCAGAGGACCATGAACCGCTGTAGATGCGTGCCCCGGCCGCTGCGATGGATCGCCTCTTGACGGGTATTCTCGCGGCGTGGTCGCGACCCGCCAGGTGCTGAGAAAGGTCCCGGCGGTCACTTTTCACTTCTGGGCGGTGAAGATCCTCAGCACCGCGATGGGCGAGGCGACGTCCGATTACATGGTGCATACGATCGACCCCTATCAAGCGGTCGGGCTGGGTGCGCTCGGGCTGATCGTCGCCCTGGCCTGGCAGCTCGCGGTGCGGCGGTATTTCGCGCCGGCTTACTGGCTCGCTGTGGTGATGGTGGCGGTGTTCGGCACCATGGTGGCTGACGCGATCCATATCGAGATCGGCATTCCCTATGCGATATCGGCGCTCAACTGCGCGGTCGCCCTCGCGGCCATTTTCGGTGCCTGGTACCTGATCGAGAGGACGCTGTCGATCCACAGCATCAACACCACGAGGAGGGAGCTCTTCTACTGGGCGGCCGTGCTCGCCACCTTTGCGATGGGCACGGCCCTGGGCGACCTCACCGCCTATTCGATGCACCTCGGCTGGCTGGTCTCGGGCCTCCTCTACACGATGCTCTTCGGGCTTCCACTGCTGGCGCGCAGGCTCTTTGGGCTCAACGAGGTGGCCGCCTTCTGGCTCGCATACATCGTGACCAGGCCGCTTGGAGCATCGTATGCCGACTGGCTCGGCGTGCCGAAAAGCCTCGGCGGCCTGAATTTCGGGCGCGGCACAGTCGCGATCACGCTCACCGTGGTGATCATCTTGTGGGTCGGTTATCTGTCGATGACGAGGATCGACATTGAAGCCGCCCCCCCGCGTGCGCTCTAACATCGAGTTTCCATTCGAATGTCCAGCAAGCTCATCGACCGTGAACGCGGAACGCCACTCTCGGGCGTCACCGCAAACGAGCGCCTGACATCCCTCACAGGCGCGCTGCTGATCGTGCTGCTCGGTCTGATGGGGATCACGATTCTCAGCGTCAGAGAGTTGCTACCCCAGCATTTCCTGCTGGGCTTCGTGCTCATCCCGCCGCTGACGCTGAAGATGGCGTCCACCGGCTATCGCTTCGCGCGCTACTACACGGGCGATTCGAAATATCGCCAGGCAGGCCCTCCGAGGCTGCTCATGAGACTCCTCGGACCGCTCGTCGTGCTGTCGACGATAGCCGTCTTCGTGACGGGGCTCGAGCTGTGGTATTTCGGGCTTCGATTCGGCAGCGTGTGGGTCGAGGCGCACAAGCTCAGCTTCATGATGTGGCTTCCCCTCACCGGTATCCACGTCCTCGGCCACCTCGGCAAGACGGGCGAAGCCGCGGCGGCCGAGCTTTCGTCACAGTCAACGAACCAGGCGATGACCCGGCGGTCGCTCGTGGTCGGAAGCCTCGTCGCCGGCGCGGTGCTGGCGGTGGCCAGCCTGACCTACGCGAGCCCGTTCATCTTCTTCCGGGACGGCGGGTAGGCCTCCCCGACGCTCAGGCGGGACGCGGCCGGCCCCTGAACCATCGCCAGCTCGGCGACGGCAGCCAGCGCTCCGGAAGCCACAGCACGAAGGCGGACCAACCAAGCCCGAGGAGGACGCCTCCGATCACGTCACTGGGCCAGTGGTCGCCGGCCCAGACACGGGCCAGGCACGTGAGGACCATCACCGCGGCGGCGACGATCCAGAGGAGCGGCCGGAATGACGGCCTGATTTTCGGCGCGATGGACACGGCGATCATGAAGCTCATCCAGGTGAAGAAGACCGCATGCCCGCTCGGGTAGCTGAAGCCGGTCGTCGGCGACAGGATGTGGACGATGTCTGCCGGCGGCCGCTGCCGCGAGATCACGAGCTTGATGATGTTGTCGAACAGGCTGGAAAGGCTGCCGATCAACATCAGCCAGCCGGCACGCCGCTCGAAGACGAAAAGCGCAACCACCGCCACCGCACCGATCAGGACCTGCCAGACCCCGGCGCTCACGTCGATCAGCTGGAACACGTACACCACCGGGCCCCAATTGACCTGCTGGACGAACCTGGCGATCGGAATGTCGAACGGCACCAGCAGCACTTGAGCTACGACGAGATAGGTGTCGATGGCGAAGAGCACAAAGACCACCAGCACCGTCGGGCCCAGCCACCGCCTCGCCGCCGCTCCCGGCTGTCCTGCGAGGACCTCTCTCGCCGCCTGCTGCGGTTCGGCGCTCATGTCTTCAAGATCACGCGCAGCGCGCTGAGCTCGGCGGTGATGGTGGCAGGCGTCCGCCCGAGCTGGGCGTTGTCGGCATAGATCCGTACGTTCGGCTTGGTCACCACGAGCAGCTTGCGAAATTTGAACACCTGGCCCAGGCCATGCTCACGGTGCTTGGACAGCACCGCGCGCGCCAGCACGCGCTTGACGATGTCTGTGCGTGATCCGCCGGCATGCACCGAGAGCTCCAGGTACGGCTCGATGGGGGTCTTGTCGCTCACAGGCATCTGGGAACCGATTGAAGTCGTGTTCGTGAAGACCAGGGACATGGCCGTGCCGCTACCCCTGATGTCTCCTGTCAGCTCATACGTGAACGGCCTCGCCTCGGCGAGATGTTTCAGATCCTCTGCAAACGCGCCAAACGCTCGATCCTTGGCCGACTCGCCGGCGGCGATCGTCTCGCCGAAGAGGCCTATGGCAGCGGCCTCGAGGAAGATCTTTCCGTTGAGGCGTCCTAGCGTGATCGGATGCGGCCGTCCCTGCTTGATGACCCGGATGCCTGCGTCGATGGTCGGTGGCAGACGGAGCGACTTCGCGAAGTTGTTGAAAGTGCCCATCGACAGGATCCCGACGGGGTGCTTGGTGTCGGCCAGCCTTCGGATCACCCACCCGATGGTTCCGTCCCCGCCCGCGACGACGACGGTGGCTTTCGGCCCGACCAGCTTCTCGAGGTCCATTTTCGGGTCAAACTCCACGATCAGGCTTCCGACGAAGGCCTTTCGGATCTTCGCTTCAATCGCCGGCGTCATCGACCCCGCCTTGGAGCTCATGATCACGAGGCTGCTCGCCAGCTTCGCCTTGACCGGACGCTTAGCGCGCTGCGTCGTGGAGGCTTTGGTCGCCACTCTCTATTCGGGACGCACAGGCGCCGCTTCCAGCCCGATCGACTCACTCATTTGGGGTTGCCCATCAACCGGACCCAGCGCGCGCAGGCGAACGAATGAAAGCCGAGCGCTATGAACCCGAGCGCGACCACGGCCACGACGACCTTGCCGAAGGGCTGGCTGAGCAGGAAAAGGAACGCGCCGCCGAATCCATGCGCGTAGGCGGCATCGTTGTGAATCCCGGCCAGGACTAAAAACCAACCTATGACCAGGAAGGTGATGCCTCTTGCAAACATGCCGAACCGACCCAGGCCAACCGCGACTTTACGCTCGGACTCGGTCATCTCCGCGCTCTTCAAGTCCATTGCGAACGTGGCTCGGTAGGCTTCCACGAACTGCCCGATCCCGACGCCGAAGGAGACGAGACCGACGATGATCGTCAGGGGCCCGCCAAAGGGCTGAGCGAGCAGGGTCGTCGCGTACTTTTGCGTGCTGTCCCCGGCTGCGCCTCCGGAACCGAGTAGGATCTTCAGCCCGAAGAACGCAATGGCCGCATACGAGACGGCGCTCGAGACGAAGCCGATCCTGGCCATGACACCAGACGCGTCGCGGCCACGATGCAGCGGGTCGTAGATCGCTCGGACGAAGCCCCATATCGAATATGCCGCCAGCCCCACCACCAGAGCGATCAGAACGAACTTTCCAAATGGATTGCCGATCAAGAACACGAGGCTCCCATTGAGATCGGTCGCCTGGCCGCCGCTGCTTCCGAGCGCTATTCGAAGGGCGAGCACGCCCATTGCGACGTAGAGCGCCCCGCGGGCCACGTAGCCAAGCCGTTCGAGGTATCCGAGCGCCGGGTTTTCAGCCGCCCGCTTGACAGCACTGTTCGCGCTGTGAATCTCAGACATCTCAGGCCGCCGGCCGCAGGCGCCGCTTCAGCGCCCGCACGTCTAATGAGGGCTTGGGATAGGTCGATTCCATAGCTTCCATCTCCTCGATGAGAATCTGGGTCACGGCCCAGTTCCGATACCACTTGTGATTGGCGGGGATGACGTACCAGGGCGCCGCACCGGTGGAGCAGCGGCCGATCGCCGCGGCGTATGCCTTCTGGTAGTCGTCCCAGTAGGGCCGTTCGGTGAGGTCGGCGGCGCTGAACTTCCAGTGCTTGTCAGGTTCCTTCAGCCGTGCCAGCAGCCGCCTTCGCTGCTCCTCCTCGGAGATGTGCAGATAGAACTTGAGGATTGATGTGCCCCTCTTGATGATGTCGGCCTCGAACCGGTTGATGAGCCCGTAACGGGCGCCGATCACCTTCGCCGGCGCAAGTCCCTTGACCCTGGCGATCAGCACGTCCTCGTACTGCGAACGGTTGAAGATGACGATCTCCCCAGGCCCGGGCAGAGCGCGCCTGATGCGCCACAGGAAGTCGTGGCGTCGCTCGGATGCCGTCGGGGCCTTGAACGAGGCGATGCGAACCCCCTGGGGGTTCAGGCCCCGCAAAGCGTGCCTGATCGTGCCGTCCTTGCCGCTGGTGTCCATGCCCTGCAGGAGGATCAGGACAGAGCGCTTGCGCTCCGCATAAAGGCGGTCCTGGAGCAACATGACGTGTTCTTCGTCTGCGAGCAGCCATTCGTCGGCCTGATTCCGCTTGGCACCGCTGGTCTGGGAAGGGTCGATCGCATCGAGATCGACCCGCCCACGAGCGGGACGAGCTCGCAGCAGCCTGCGGACCGACCGGTTGCCTGGGTTGTCGTTGGCGCTGGGCATGACTCCAGAGTGGTCGTGGAGTGGAAACAATCGCAGTAATACCCCCAGACCCACTGTCATGAAAGCCGAGGTCTGTGAGCTTCGGCTGTTGCTGTATTTGTTGCTGGGTTTGGCCACACAATCGAGGCTGTGGACACGCACGCGCCGCCGACGATCCCGGCGCCCAGCGCGTCGTCGACAGGCGACAAGACCGTCCACGCACGAGTCTTCCCACCGTGGACGTGGTCGGTCCACCGTCCGCTCCTGGCTGTCGCGGTGGTGGCGGCCGTCGCTGCGGGAGTGGTCGCCGGGATCGTGATCATGCATCCCTACCTGTCGCTGGACGCTACGGTCGATCGCGACATCCAGGCGACCAACCTGGGTCCTCTGACGGGGACGTTCCCGTTGTTCACGTGGCTCGGCGGACCCGGCGGAATCTACATGCAGGTGGTCGTCGTCCTTCTCGTCCTCCTGCTGAATCGCCGTGCCTGGATCCTGGCGCTCGCCGCCCTCGCCGGCGGTCTTTGGTACGAGGTCATCGTCAACCTGGTCAACCGGCCGCGGCCGGCGGCAGGCCAGATCCTTCGAATCACCGAGCATCCTGGTTCGACCAGCTTTCCCAGCGGACACCTCATCTTCATCACGATCAGCGCTGCCGTGCTGATGCTGTGCCTTGGACAGAGGTATCTGCCGCGGTGGGCAAAACCGATCGGTTGGGCAGTAGTGGCTGGGATCGTCCTGGCTACGGGGCTGGACCGGATCTACGTCGGTGCCCACTGGCCGACCGACGTGCTTGCGGGTGTGCTCATCGCGACTGCGTGGCTGGCTCTGGTGGTATCGATACGATGGATCTCAGATCGCGCGCTCGCGAACTGAGCCTCGTGTGCGCAGCGATCGACGATCGGGGGCGGATCGGGTAGAGGAGAGATGGTTTCTCACGCCGCCCGAGAGAGGCAACGACTTCACCGGCCTGGACCGGCGTCACGCGGGCGCGCAAGCATGGACCGTGGGGAACGATGTCGAACCGCTGATTCACGGCGCAACCTACTTCGGGAGGCTGCTCCAGGCCGTCAACGAGCTGGTCGAGGGCGACGAGCTGTTCTTCACCGACTGGCGCGGAGACCCGGATCAACGCCTCGGGGATGCCGCGGACAGCGAGGTCGGCGCCGTTCTCGCCGCCGCGGCGCGGCGTGGAGTCAGCGTGAAGGGACTTCTCTGGCGCTCTCACGCGGACAGGCTCGGGTTCAGCGCGAAGGAGAGCCGCCACCTCGGGGTCCAGGTCAACGCCGCGGGCGGGGAGGTGCTCCTCGACCAGCGCGTGCGGCTGGGTGGCTCTCACCACCAGAAGCTTGTGGTGATCCGCCATGCCGTCTCGCCAGATCGGGATGTCGCGTTCGTCGGTGGCATCGACCTGTGTCACAGCCGTCGCGACGACGCCGATCACGGTGGCGATCCGCAGCATCAGAAGATGGCGCCGGTATACGGGGGGCGCCCGCCCTGGCACGACATCCAGGTCGCCATCAAAGGCCCCGCAGTCGGCGATCTCGACTTCGTGTTTCGCGAACGTTGGGACGACCGGAGCCCCCTCAGCCGCGACCCGATCGGCATCCTGCACGACCTGTTGCGACACACTCATCGCAAGGCCGGGGCTCTGCCGCCAATGCCGGCTGACCCGCCGCTGTGTGGAACCCACTCGGTCCAGGTACTTCGCACCTACGCTCGCCGCCACGGCGGTTATCCGTTCGCTCCGGAAGGTGAGCGCAGCGTC
>DAIPXW010000027.1:0-12607 GCA_036783075.1 Candidatus Dormiibacterota bacterium
GCGGCGTATGGGGTGCTGTGGGCCGCGTATGAGGATGCCCTGAAAGGCAACCTGACGCCGGTGGCGAAGGAGAGGCGCCGGCCCTAACCGGGGTACCCCAGGCGCCAGCGCCCCCGTAGCTCAGTCCGAGGGGATTGGAGATCGCGGGCGTGCGCGGGCCGTACCCTTTCCACGTGCCGACGGGTGAAGAGCGCGAACGCATGCTCAAGAACAGACGCGCATGGGGTCTCAGGACCTCAGTCCACCTGAAATCCGACTTCTATGACCTCGCCTCATTCAAACAAGGGCGCAATTCACTGCTGCCAATTGAGCAGGAAGAGCTGGGTGACGTACGTGGGCGTTCGCTGCTTCACCTGCAGTGCCACTTTGGGATGGACACGCTCTCGTGGGCGAGGCTCGGAGCCCGGGTCACGGGAGCCGACTACTCCGAAGAAGCGATCACGGCAGCGCGTGCGCTGGCTGCGGAGCTCGGGCTTGAGGCCCGTTTCATATGCGCCAACCTTTATGACCTGCCCGATGTCCTTGATGAGGAGTTCGACATCGTTGTCACGACCTATGGCGTCCTCTCGTGGCTTCCCGACCTCGAGGCTTGGGCCCGCGTGGTCGCTCACTTCTTGCGACCGGGAGGCACCTTCTGCATTGTCGAAATCCACCCCAACTGGGGGTTCATCGATGAGGTGGCCGGCAAGCTTGAGGTCACGGACTCTATTTTTCGCCCAGACCCGTGGGAAACGGAGACGGTTGAAACCTACACGGACGGCCCCGCCCTGCCTCCACACCCAGAGTACAACTGGCCCTGGACTGTTGGCCGATTGGTAACGGTGTTGATCAACGCGGGCTTGCGCATCGAACGCCTGAGGGAACTGCCCGTCGACGTCCGCCAACGGGTCCCCAGCATGGTGCGATCTGACGATGGTTTTTGGCGCCTCCCGGGAGACCCGCTGCCATTGATGGTGGCCTGCGTCGCGACCCGGCCGATGTGATTGCCCGTCGCCGATACCCTCGCCGGGAGACATCCTCGTCACTCGTAAGCTGTCCTGAGACTATCGCGTCATCGGCTCGAATGCAGCGGAGAGGTCCTGCGCGAGCACCACCAAGTTGTGCGAGTTCAGGTGATGGGCGAAATGGCCTCCGAGGTTCAGAATTGCGCAAATGTGCGCTGAACCGCGGCTCACTCGTAGGGCACAGGAGGTGGCCGGACTTGTGGCGCTCGGACTTACCAATCGTGAGATTGCCACCCGACTCTTTCTGTCAGAGCGGACAGTTGAGTGGCACGTAGAACAGATCTTCAACAAGTTCAGCTTCAGCTCGCGGAGCCAGATCGCGGCCTGGGTCGGTCGTTCTCAACTGGACACCTCGGTGCGAGCGCCGGCTTCTCGACCTCGGGGCAACCTTCCCGCGCAGCTGACGAGTTTCGTGGGACGCGGGCGCGAACTGCGTGTGCTCCTCGATCTGATGACTGGCAATCGACTCGTCACGGTGACCGGACCCGGCGGCACCGGAAAAACGCGGTTGGCCCTCCGGCTGGCGGAGGAGCTGCAGCCTGACTTCCAACACGGCGCATGGCTTTGTGACCTCGCGCCAGTGTCTGAACCCAAGCTCGTTGGCGATGCTGCGGCACAAGCACTCGGCGTCAAGCGCTCCGCCGGCGATCGGTTGGCGGCTGCGCGCGAGCACCTCCGAAACCGCTCATCGCTGCTCTTGCTGGACAACTGCGAACACCTTCTAGCGCCAGCCGCAGCCGTCGCTCGCGACCTGCTCGCCGCAGCTCCAGGACTGCGAATCATCGCCACCAGCCGCATACCGCTCGGCGTGATCGGAGAGGCCGTGTGCAACCTGGAACCCCTGCCGCAGAACGACGCGATCGATCTCTTTACGTCCCGCGCCGAGGCGGCCGTTCCGAACTTTCGGATTGGTGGAGAAAATGCGGACGCAGTCTCCGCGATATGCCGGCGTCTCGATGGCGTGCCTCTGGCGATCGAGCTGGTAGTGCCGCGGCTGAGAGTGCAGAGCGCTCAGGAGCTCGTAACCACCCTTTTGGACCAGACTTGGCAAACGCGCGCCGAAGATCGGCACGGCAGCCTCTACACGCTCGCCGACTGGAGCTACCGCTTGATGGATCCCGCCGAGCAGCACCTGTTCCGCAGGCTAGGAGTGTTTTCCGGTTGGTTCGACGCCCAGGACGCAGCAGCCGTGGTGCCCCACGCGAGCGCACAGGTGATGTTGATGCTGGGCTCCCTGACGGAGCAATCAATGCTCGTTCTCGACCAGGCCACCGGGATCGCACGCTACCGACTGCTGGAGATCCTGAAGACTTTCGCCCTCCAGCGACTCCAAGACGCAGGCGAGCTCGAAGCATGCCGGCTTGATCACGCGGAGCACATGGTGTCGGTGGTGGAGCGCGGCGGGCCCGACGCAGATGTCTCTCCGCGCAGCAAGGTGACATCCATGGTGGATGACGTGCGCGCAGCCATCGCGACCCTGCTCCGAGTCCGCCCCGAACGCGCGCTCTCGCTGAACGCCGCCATGATGCCAAGCTGGCGCTACGACGGCCGGTACAGGGAGGGCCTGGCTTGGAACGAGCAGACCTTGGCCGCCAACCTGGAGCCCTCTCCGCAGCGCTGTCGGAATCTCTTCCAACAAGCGTTCACACTGGTCGAGCTCGGTCGCTCCAAAGAGATGCTTACCTACCTCCACGAGGCGGAGGCGATTGCCGAGTCGCAAGGAAACCAGGGCCTCCGGCTGCAGACGCTGATCGTGCGGGCGAACTGCTACTCGCTTACCGGCGACTTCTCATCAGGTCTGCGCCTTGGACAGGAGGCTATAACTGAGTTTGAAGCGCGAGGCGACGCTGACCGGCTCGCGGTCGCGCTGAACCACACCGCCATCACCCTGCTTTATTTGGGCCGGCTGCGGGAAGGCGTGAATCTCGCCCAACGCGCGCTCGAATCTCAGCGCGGGGCCACTCCAAGCCGAATGGCGACACTGGACACTCTGGCCCAGGCCCATGCCTTGCTCGGCGAACTTGACGAGGCTCGGCAGTGCTGGCTGGAGGTCATGGAGCGAAGCCTCGAGATCGGTTGGAAAAACGGTGTTCCGTTCTGCCTGTTCGGGCTCGCGCTGGTGGCAGGTCTCGCGGGTGATAAGGAAGGCGCCCTGCGCTTGCATTTCGTGGCTGAACGGTTGAATGCGGACCTAAACATCTCGTACTACGATCCGATCGCCGCGCCGGAAGCCGAGCTTGTGGCCCGGTTCACAAAGGAAGTCGGAAACGAGGTTGTGGAGCGGCTTCGCCTCGAGGCCGGAGTTGTAGAACCCGACCGGTTGCTGCAGACGGTGAAGCCCGCCGGCTAAGAGTCCGGTACCGACTCCCGTGTTTTCCACGGTGTCAGCTCGGTCATGGCACGCCTACCTTCCTCTCGAGCCGCAGGAGGCGATCAACTTCACGAGGAGGCTGCAGTGCAGGGCCGACGGGAGAACCTGTGGCGGTTCAGCGTGCTGATCGCCGCGCTGTTTTTTGGATCTGCGGCTTGCGGCCCTTCGTCGACGGCAATCGTGGCGCACACCCCCACCTCTCTTCCTGTGGAGGACTGCCGTGGCTCAACGGGGACTTCCTCAGGTACCCCGAGCGCGGGAACCGTTCAGTACGGAACTCTCACCGTGGACGACCAGCTCCGCGACTACCGACTTTTCACACCGTCGAAGTTGGACAGTACGAAAACCGCGCCTCTGGTCGTGATGCTCCACGGCTCACCGTCGAACGCAGACGAGTTCGAGAGCATCAATCACTTCGACGACGAGGCTGCAGCGGCGGGCTTTATTGCCGTGTATCCCAATGGCTGCTCGGGCTTGTGGTCGGCTGCAGAGGGTGCGTCAACCACCGCAGACATCGATTTCATCGGCAAGCTGCTCGATCGATTGGAAGCGAACCTTCAGATCGACACGGCACGCGTGTTCGTGGTCGGAGCTTCAGCCGGCGCAGTGATGACCTACAGCGTGGCGTGCCAAATGTCGAACCGTATTCTCGCGATCGCCTCGGTGGCGGGAACCATGGAACGCGGTGACTGCCCGCCGGCCCGGCCGGTTTCCGTGCTCGAGATGCATGGCACGCGCGACACGGTCCTGCCGTACGGTGGCGGCGGGCCGCATGGCGCGAGGCCCGTCGACGAGGTCAATCAGCTCTGGAGGACGCGGGACGGTTGCCTGGGCGATCCAGTCCAGAGCCAGAGCGGGATCACCAAGACATCCGTGTGGAAGTGCACGGCCGGCACGGTGGTTACGCTGGACACGGTCGAGGGCGGGAAGCACACCTGGTTCGGATCGGACTTCGATCCGGTGCCTGGCGAGCCGAACGCTAATGCGGTGATCTGGAGCTTTTTCAGCAGCCTGCGGGCTGCGCCATAGCCCGGTTAGCTGGGAACCGCTGCAAATTTGGAATTCTCTTGCCGGCATGGCTGTCATGGTGGGGAGTTGAGGGCCAGGCCCCGTCCGCACAGCATTAATGTCGTGCTAACCCTGGCGTTGGCTATCGGCGTACTCGTGGTCGTCGGATGCTCTGCGACCCACGGTAGCTCCTCATCCGGAGCGGTCGCTTCGACATCGTCCATTGATGCTACGACCGAGAAGTACCTGGGCCTCGTGAATGGTTACTGGGACGATCATGTAGCTGCGACAGCTGGTGCGGCCCCCGTCTGTCTGGGGACGGGAGCCGGCACCCAGGGCGTTAACCCAACCGCGTGCGAACAGCACGCTAGAGCGATGCTTGCTGTGCAGGAGAGGTTCCTCACCGACTTGAACGCGGCGATTCCACCGGCGAAGTTTGCTACCGAGGATCAGGTGTTTCGCGCCCAACTCCCGAAGACCATTACTGACCTCAAAGCAATGATTTCGGCCGCGAACATCGGAAACAAGCAGGCAATCCTGGATGCTTCGAATGCATTTCTTGACGATATGGGACCCGTTCTAGACGCTTTGGACCACATCAACCCGGCTGTGCAACATGTCTGAGACCTCGCGTATATCTAGCAAATGCCCGATATAACGGCCAGGGCATCGTAAATAGCCACAATTGGTCCCAGGGATACCGCACTTGCTACAGTTGACGGGTGGCGAACCACGTGAGGATCGGGCAGGCTGCCGAGCTTCTGCGCGTCAGCCCGGACACCGTCAGGCGATTGGTCGATTCAGGCCAGATCAAGACCGCCCGAACAGCGGGCGGACAGCGGCAGATCGACGGCGTGGCTCTCGCCCGCTACATGGCGGCCCTGCCGCGCCCTGACCCTCCTGCGGCGGTCAGCGAATCGGCGCGAAATCGGTTCACGGGCATCGTGACCCGCGTGATCAAGGACGGGGTCGCGGCGCACGTCGAGATGCAGGCGGGACCGTTTCGGATCGTGTCTCTGATCACGCGCGAGTCCGCTGACGAGCTCGGGTTGAAGCCGGGGGTCATGGCGGTCGCGTCCGTGAAGGCGACCAACGTCGTGATCGAGCTGCCGCGCAGCTGAGGAAGAGGTCGATGCGTAGCCGGGTCTCATTGCTGATTGCTGTCGCATTTCTCGCTGCCTGCGGAAGCAGCGGCGGTAGTGCGTCGACCTCACCGTCGCCGTCGTCGCTGAGTGGGTACATCAACGTGTTTGCGGCGGCATCGCTGACGGCCTCGTTCAATGCTCTCGGAACCTCGTTTCACACGGCCAACCCTGGAGTCGGGGTGAACTTCAACTACGCCGGCACACCGACTCTTGTGACGCAGATCGAGCAGGGGGCGCCGGCTGACGTCTTCGCCTCCGCCGACACCACGAACATGGACAAGTTGACCGCCGACGGTTTCATAACGGGCACCTCACAGGTCTTTGCCCACAACCAGCTCGAGATCGTCGTCGCGCCCGGGAACCCCAAGGGCATCGCCGGTCTGGCCGACCTTGCCAAACCCGGCCTGATCTACATCACGGAAGCACCGACCGTGCCGGCCGGGAAGTACGCCCTCCAAGCGCTGGCCACGGCTGGCGTAAGAGTGACTCCGAAGAGCCTGGAGACCAGCGTTGCCGGCGTCATCAGCAAGATCGAGCTCGGCGAGGCTGATGCCGGCATCGTCTACACGACCGACGTGTCCGCGGCGGGCAGCAAGGTGCAGGGCGTCCCGATCCCGGCAGCGAACAACGTGATCGCGACCTACCCGATAGTCGCGGTCAAGGGCACCAAGAACCTGGCCGTGGCCAACGCCTTCATCGCCTACGTGCTCTCGACCACAGGCCAGTCGACGCTGGCCAGCTTTGGCTTCCTCGCGGCCGCCTGATCCCGGATGAGGCGCGAACGCGTACCAATCATCGTCGTTGTACCGGCGGCGATCGGGGCGGCCTTCTTCATCCTGCCCCTGATCGGCCTCGTCGTGCGGTCGCCGTGGGGCGATGCGGTCACTGCACTGACAGCGCCTGAAACAGTCGAGGCGCTGAAGCTGTCGTTGTTCGCCTCGCTGTCCGCGACCGCAGTGGGCCTGGTTCTCGGTGTGCCTCTGGCCTGGCTCTACGCGCGCGTGGAATTCCCCGGGCGCGACCTGCTTCGCGCGCTGACCACGCTGCCCATGGTCCTTCCGCCGGTCGTGGGCGGCATCGCGCTGCTGCTCGCCTTCGGCAGGCGGGGCCTGCTGGGGTCGTGGCTCGACAGCACCTTCGGCATCACCATCCCGTTCACAACCGCGGGCGTCGTGATGGCGGAGACGTTCGTAGCGATGCCGTTTCTTATCCTCACCGTGGAGGCAGGTCTGCGTTCGATGGATCGCCGCTACGAGGAGGCGGCCCGCGCTCTGGGCGCGAGCCGCTGGCGGGTGTTCACCCGGGTCACGCTGCCCCTAATCGGGCCGTCGCTGTTCGCCGGCGCGGTGCTCTGCTGGGCGCGGGCGCTCGGAGAGTTCGGCGCCACGATCACCTTCGCGGGCAACTTTCCGGGCGTCACCCAGACGATGCCCCTGGCGGTCTACCTCCTCCTGGAGACAAACCAGGAGGCGTCGTTCATCCTCAGCCTGGTGCTGCTGCTGATTTCGCTGGTGTTCTTGGTTGGACTCAGGCACCGCTGGCTCGGCTCGGCGTGAGCCTTGATGCGTCAATCCGACTCACGCTCGGCCCACTCGACCTCGACATGGAATTCACCGTCGACGAGGGCGAGGTGGTCGCCCTGCTCGGCCCGAACGGGTCGGGAAAGACGACTCTTCTGCGGGCCGTGGCAGGGTTGGTCCCGTTCAACTCGGGCTATGTCCACCTGGATGGCAATGTGCTCGAAGACACCGCCACCAAACGCTACGTGCCAACGGAGCGGCGGCCGATCGGTTTCGTGTTTCAGGACTACCTCCTCTTCCCGCACCTCAGCGTCCTCGACAACGTCGCGTTTGGTCTCCGCTCACGCGGGAATCCGCGCCGAGAGGCGGCCGAAAAGGCAGGTCGGTGGCTGGAGCGAGTCGGGTTGGAGGGTTACTCTCGGGCGAAGCCAGGAGAGCTGTCCGGAGGCCAGCGTCAGCGCGTGGCCCTCGCCCGCGCGCTCGCACCCGACCCGCGTCTTCTCCTGCTCGACGAGCCGCTGGCGGCGCTGGACGCGACCACGCGGGCCGAGGTCCGTCGCGACCTCAAGCGACACCTGGCGTCATTCCCGGGTCTCCGTCTCGTCGTCACGCACGATCCGCTCGAAGCGGCGGCGCTCGCCGATCGCCTGGTCGTGATGGAGAACGGGCGGCTGGTTCAGACCGGTACGCCGGCCGAGGTCACCGAACGGCCCAGGTCCCAGTACGTAGCAGACCTCGTCGGGGTCAACCTGATGAGAGGCGAGGCGGATCATGGTTCCGTTCGGTTGACGGGCGGACAGGTGGTCGCGGCCGCCGGCGCGGAGTCCGGCGAGGTCTTCGCGGTGATCCATCCGCGAGCCGTCTCCCTCTATCAGATTCGTCCCGAAGGCAGTCCCCGCAATGTCTGGCCGGGCCGTATCAGAGGCAAAGAGCTGATCGGCGGCCGCGTGCGGGTTCGAATCGACGGCAACGTCCCACTGGTGGCGGAGGTGACGCCCGCCGCCCTCAAAGAGCTGAACCTCGACGAGGGCGACGATGTCTGGCTCTCTTTCAAAGCCACCGACGTCGGGATCTACCCAGCTTGATGCTCGTGCCCGCAGAGGCCGGAAGCTGCAGTCCATCCTTTAGACAGGAGATGTCCAGATGCAACTAAGCGCTCGAAATCAGCTCAAGGGTCAGATCGTTCGGGTCAAGTCAGGCGCCGTCATGGCCGAGGTCGAGGTCAAGGTCAGGGCCGGGAAGGTGATCGCGGCGATCACCGACGGGTCGGTCAAGCGGCTCAAGCTCAAGGCCGGCGACAAGGTCACGGTGATCATCAAGGCCACCGAAGTGCTGATCGGGAAGTAGGCCACCCGCAGAGAGTTTGCTTCCTCTGTTTCAGACCGGCTGACCCCGGCGCAGCTTCGCGCGGCGCCGGCGAATCGCGACCGCCGCCGTCGCGACGGCAAGCGCGCCAACCCCGGCGGTGACCCACGGTCGTGGATTTTTGATGGCCGGTTGCTTCTGAAGCGACATCGGCATCAGGTCGAGGTGGAGCCGCGTCACCGCTCCTGCGGGATCGCGGGAGAAGATGACTCGGGCCGTGCCGAGGCCGAACTCGGAAACGTCGGCCCTGAAGACGCACGGGTCTTTCTCGTCGTCAGGGTGGAGAACGAAACCTCGATACACCGCCGGTATCGGGCTCAGGGCCCGAAGCGTGAGCTGCCCACGCCGGACGAAAACCTCGGCCCCGGCGCCGAACATGGACCGTGTTCGCAGATCGGTGAGCGCGGCCGAGAGCGAATACCAACCGCAGATGTCGCCCCACAGCTCAGGGTGTTGCGGCACGTCGGTCCGGATGACGTCTTCCGGTGCGCCGATCAGGTGGCCGAGCAACCGCCCGGCCTCGGCCGGCAGCCACAGCATCGCAAGCCTGGCCCCATTGGTGAAGGCCATCACCCCGACTCCATCGTCTGGAGCCAGGAAGATGTCCGAGTTGAAGCCGGGAAGGATCCCCTCGTGCTCGACGGCGAGATGCCCGCCGAGGTTGAACCGAGAGAACGCGAGCCCGATACCCGGCACCCGGGGATCAGGCTGGTAGTGGGTCTCGAACATGCTCGCGAGCGTCGCCGGCTTGAGCACGGAGCCGTGCTCGTTGGCGCCGCCTCCGAGAAGGGCCGCGACGTAGCGGGCCATGTCCCTCGGGCTCGAATAGATGGAGGAGGCTGCGGCGGTCACCCACTGGCGATCGGTGACGGCCTTCGGGCCACGGGCTCCCAGGTTGTATCCGGTGGCGAGATGCGAGCTGATCTTTTCGGAGCGTAAGAGGTCGGTGTCCGCCATTCCCAGCGGCTCGAATATGTGCTCGCGAAAATAGCGGTCGAGGGGCTCGCCGCTGACATCCTCGACGATCTGACCAAGCGTCGCGAACCCGTGGTCGGTGTATGTGAACCTGGTGCCGGGTTCGGCCCTCAGGCGGAGACCGCCGCGGTAGTACTCAGCAAGACCCGGCAGGCGCTGTCCGAGGTTGAAGCTCTCCCCGAAGACGTACATGATCGAACGTGGGGCCTGCACCATCTCCGGGAGCCCGGAGGTGTGGGTCAGCAGATGGCGCACCGTCGCCGGTCGAAAGCCTTCCTTCGCCGGGATCAGCTTGAAGGCGCGCAGATAGTCGTTGGCAGGCGCGTCGAGGTCGACCAACCCTCGCTCCCACAGCTGCATAACGGCGATCGCCGTGAAGGTCTTGGTGATGGAGGCGATCCGAAAGACCGTGTCTTGCGTGATCGGCGTATTCGAAGCGATGTCAGCCAACCCGTGTCCGAGGAAGAACTCAAGGCCTCCATCGCGGACAACTCCCACCGCCATGCCGACCGTCGGCCACCGGTTGAGGACCTGGTCAACCCTGGCCTTCAGCTCGTGCTGATCGATCTCGCGTGCAATTCGTCCTTGCCCTTCGCTCCGCCTCGGCGTAGTGGTCGCAATCACTGCCTGCACTTCCACGTCGAGGGTGGCCCGATGCCGATGGCCGCGATAGAGGCGATCGACCTATAGCCGGTGCGTCGAGCCGCCCTGCGCGAGCTCGGAGGTCATCACCATGACCATCACTTCGTGCCGGAAAACGCAGGGTTGCCTATGCTCTGCGTTTCAGCGCAGCTGCGGGTGGATCGAGGTCGGCAACCTCGAGGGGAGAAGAAGGATGGCCGAAGTACACGGCACTTGCGACAGCCGGTTTGCGGAGATGCGGGACGTGCTCGAGGCAAGCCTCGAGTCAGGTGCCGACCTTGGGGCATCCGTAGCGGTCACCATCGACGGAGCTTCGGTGGTCGACCTGTGGGGCGGCTGGGCCGATTCCGACAAGACGAAACCCTGGGTCACGGACACCATCACCAACGTGTGGTCGACCACGAAGACGATGACAAACCTGTGCGCCCTCCTTCTGGTCGACCGGGGTGAGCTCGACGTGTTTGCTCCGGTCTCCAAGTACTGGCCGGAGTTCGCGGCCAACGGCAAGGAAAGTATCGAGGTCCGCCATGTGCTGTCTCACACCTCGGGTGTGTCGGCCTGGGAACAACCGGTGCAGATCGAGGACCTTTACGACTGGGAGAAATCGACCACGATGCTGGCCTCCCAGGCGCCGTGGTGGAAGCCGGGTACGGCATCCGGGTACCACGCCATCAACCAGGGGCACCTTGTCGGCGAGTTGATCAGGCGTATCTCAGGACGGTCACTCGGCACCTTCTTCGCCGAGGAGGTTGCCAAGCCGCTGGGGGCGGACTTCCACATAGGGCTCAGCGCCGCTGACGATCGTCGGGTGTCGAACGTCGTGGCGCCGCCTCCCATACCCATCCAACTCGAGCCCGGCACGGTCGCGTTCAAGACACTCACCGGCCCGCCGGTCGACGCCAACTATGCGAACACCGAGGCGTGGCGGCGCGCCCAGATCGGAGCCGCCAACGGGCACGGCAACGCCCGATCTGTCGCTCGCATCCAGTCGGTGGTGGCTTGCGGCGGAGAGGTGGACGGCGTTCGCCTGCTCTCGCCGGCGACGATCGACCTCATATTCGAGGAGCAGGCGAACGGGGTGGACCTGGTCCTGGGCCTGCCGCTTCGTTTCGGCATCGGCTATGGCCTGCCGGAGCCGAAAACCATTCCCTACATCCCCGACGGCCGCATCTGCTTCTGGGGAGGCTGGGGTGGATCGGTGATCGTCGTCGATCTCGATCACCGCATGACGATCGCCTACATGATGAACGTGATGGAGCCGGGTATCGTCGGCGGATTGCGAGCAGAGGCGCTCCTTCGAGCCGCCTACTCGGCGGTGGCTGCAATCAAGTAGCGGCAGCGCTGCGCCGGGGCTTGCCTACCCTCGCTTGCGAGCTCTCGACACCTCGTCGTCGGCGCGCTCGATCAGGTCCTCGGTCGTGTCTCCGATCTCGAACCGGGCCAGGCCGACCGTGATCGACGCGCCGGGGCGAAGCTCGTTCAGCCTTTCGCTCACGGCGTCAAATCGACTGCGCGCGCGGTCGACGGCAATGCCAGGCAGCACGCACACGAACTCGTCGCCGCCCACACGGGCGATCACGTCGTAGGAACGCAGGCACGCGCGCAGCGAGTCCGCGACCGCGACGAGAAGGGTGTCGCCGGCCGCGTGACCCCTGGTGTCGTTGGTGACCTTCAGCCCGTCCACGTCGACATAGGCGGCCACCAGCTCTCCGCTGACACGCTCGGCGCGGTTGATCTCGCGCCCGATGGCGGCGAGCCCTGCGCGCCGGCGGCTCGCACCGGTCAGTTCGTCGGTCCCCGAGTCTTCGCGATCCTTGGCTGCAAGGGCGCGATCTTCGGCCGCGATCTGGCGGTCGTGGCTTCCCTGCGCGCGGTCCGCAGCCGCCACCTTGCGGTCGTTGACCGCCCTCACGCGGCTGTCTGCCGCCTCCGCGCGTCCTGTGTCGGCACGGGTACCTTCGTCCACCGCGTGCTGGCGGTCGCTGGCCGCGCGGTCCAGCGCGGTCCGGTCGAGGGCGCCCGCCGCGTCATCGCGCGCTTCGGCCTCGCGGTCCCGCAATCCCGCGGCGACGTCCCGGTCGCGCGCGGCCAGCCCGGCCTCCCGGCGGCGAACCGCGGTGAGCTCGTCGGTGCCGGAGTCCTCCCGGTCTTTGGCCGCCTTGGCACGATCCTCGGCCGCCACCTTGCGGTCGTTGATGGCCTGTGCGCGGCTGTCCGCGGCCTCCGCGCGCCCAGACTCGGCGCGGGCGCCGGCATCAGCGGCGCGCCGGCGGTTGCTCATCGCGTTGTCGCCCGCGGTCCGATCGCGATCGCCCGCCGCGTCATCTCGGGCCTCGGCTTCGCGGTCGCGCAGCTCGGCGGCCACGTCGCGCTCTCGAGCCGCCAGGCCGGCCTCGCGGCGCCGGACAGCGGTGAGCTCGTCCGTGCCCGAATCCTCGCGGTCCCTGGCGGCCTGGGCGCGGTCCTCGGCCGCGACCTTGCGGTCGTTGATGGCGCGTTCGCGGCTGTCGGCGGCCTCGGCGCGGCCCGACTCGGCGCGGGCGCCCGCATCAGCCGCGCGCCGGCGGTTCATGGCGG